>JABBNZ010000036.1:0-11564 GCA_019352035.1 Pseudomonadota bacterium
GAATGCAGAGGAGAATGGGCCGTCGGCGGTGAAGCGGCGGTTGCTGTGGGCGTGCCGTCGGAGCGGGCGATGATGAGATCGTCGAGCTCCACGTTCTGGAACGTGACCGGTCCGTGGATGAGGTCATCGACCACCACCGCGCCCTCGAGCGGATTGCGGAAGCGCACGACAGGCGGCACGCCCGGACGCGGCTCCTTGCGGTCGCGGCAGCGGCCCATGTACCGGGGCTTCTCCTTGCGCGCGATCTGCTCCTCGCGCATCGCATCCAGCTCCTCCTTGGTGCAGTAGCAGTGGTACGCGTTGCCCGCGGCCAGCATCTCACCGATCACGGCGCGGTAACGATCGAAGCGGTGCGACTGGTAGAACGGACCCTCATCGGCATCGAGGCCGAGCCAGGCCATCCCATCGAGGATCACGCGCACCGCCTCATCCGTGGAGCGCTCGCGGTCGGTGTCCTCCACCCGCAGCACGAACTTGCCGCCCATCCGGCGGGCATAGAGCCAGCTGAAGAGCGCGGTGCGCACGCCCCCCACGTGGAGCATGCCGGTGGGGCTCGGGGCAAATCGGGTGACTACGGTCATGGGGCGGGCACAGCCATCGGTGTCTTTTCGGGGGCACGCATGGTACCAAGCGCGCGCCGGCTACGCTTCCACCGCGGGGCGCCCGGGCGGCCGCTCCTGCGCAATCATGGGCTTGTCAACCACGCCCCCGACAGTCTCCGTCGCTAGCGCCCGGGGCTGTCGATTGCTGCCGCCTCGGCCGGCGCGGCTGCGGCCCGCCCCTTGGCGCGGTCGTGACGGATCAACATGTCGTAGAGCGCTCGCGCCGCCGGCGACAGGTGCGCGTTGCGCGGCGCGATCAGCACCAGCGACCTCGCAACCGCCGGCTCGATGAGCGGGATGATGCGGATCCTCGGATAGGCCTGCGCCTGAACGGCGAGATCCGGAACCACCGCGACGCCCACTCCCTCGGCGACGAGCCCGAGCGCCGTGGCGCTGTGCTGCACCTCGTAGTAGGTCCGAAGCCGCAGGCGCTCGGCGCTGAGAGCAAGCTCCAGCACCGGCCTGTTGGCGCTCAAGCTCCCCGGAAAGATGAGCATGTGCGGCTCGAGCTGCGCCCAGGACACTTTCTTCCGCCCCGCGAACGGGTGATCGTCGCGACAGATGAGAACGAAGCGATCGCGCACCAGCGGCACGCTCGCGAGCCCCGCATCGTGCGAGCCGGTCACGTTGATGCCGAACTCCGCCTCCCGCCGCAGCACGGACTCGGCGACGCCGAATGAGGAGTGGTCGTGGATGGTGATCCGGTTATCGGGATACGCCGCGGAGTATTGCCGGATCACCTGCGGCAGATAGCGCGCGCCGATGGAGGGAACGCAGGCGATCGTCACGGAGCCGCGACTCGCCTTGCCCGTCTCGCGGATGTCGGTGAGCGCGGTCTCGAGCTCGGTGACGAGCCGCTGCGCCCGCGGCAGGAAGTCGGCACCCGTGCGGGTGAGCTCGACCGAGCGGGTCGTGCGCTCGATGAGCTTCATGCCGAGATACGCCTCCAACGTCTGCAGGCGCCGTGAGAGTGCCGTCTGGGTGATGTGCAGGCCCGCCGCGGCGCGCCGGAAATTGCGGTGCCTCGCAATGGCGATGAATGCCTGCACCCCCGGAGTATCGATCTTCATCGATGCGTCTCACTCATCAATAGACTTCATAAATGCATTATGCGTCGCAGGGTGCGCGGGAGCAAACTTCCGCCGCACAGCAACCGAGGCGGAGCCATCCATGACCAACATCGAATCGACCCCCGCCATGGCGGCGGGAATCTATCGCGCCATGGAGCGCAGGCTCGAGATCGTGCGCCAGCGGCTGCGCCGGCCGCTCACGCTCTCGGAGAAGGTGTTGCTCGGGCATCTCGATGACCCCGAGAGGCAGGATCTCGCCCCCGGGGAGAGCTACCTGTTGCTGCGTCCCGACCGCGTCGTCCTTCAGGACCTGCTCGGACAGACGGGCATCCTGCAGTTCATGCAGAGCCGGCGTGAGCGCGTCGCCATTGCGACCAGCATCCATTGCGATCACCTCATCCAGGCGCGCCACGCCGCACGCGAGGACCTGGAGGCATCGCTCGGGGAAAACGCCGAGGTCTACGAGTTTCTGCGCCGCGCCGCGGCCAAATATCACTGCGGATTCTGGGGCCCGGGCGCCGGCATCATGCATCAGGTCGTGCTCGAGAACTATGCCTTCCCCGGCGAGCTGATCATCGGGACCGACTCCCACACGCCCAACGCCGGCGGCCTCGGCGCGTGCGCGGTGGGCGTGGGCGGCGCGGACGCGGTGGAGGCGATGGCCGGCCTGCCCTGGGAGTTGCTCTACCCCACGCGCATTGCCGTCCACCTCACGGGCCGGCTCAACGGCTGGACGGCTCCCAAGGACGTGATCCTGACTGTCGCCGGCATGTTGACCGTCTCCGGCGCCACGAACGCGATCATCGAGTACATCGGGCCCGGAGCGCGCACCTTGAGCGCGACCGGCAAGGCCACCATCGCCAACATGGGCGCCGAGGTCGGCGCGACGACCTCGATGTTCCCCGCCGATGAGCACATGGCCGCCTACCTCAAAGCCACCCATCGCGGCGATCTCGCGCCTTTCATCGAGCGCTACCGCCACCTGCTCGAGCCGGATCCGGAAACCGAGCAGAGCCCCGAGGCGCATTACGATCGGGTGCTGCGGGTCGACCTCTCGAGCCTGGAGCCGCACATCGCAGGTCCCTGGTCCCCCGACCGGGTGCGGCCGCTCTCCCAGCTCGCCGCGGAAGTCGCCGATTCCGCCTCCGGATTCCCCCGCGGCATCTCGGCCGCCCTGATCGGCAGCTGCACCAACTCCTCCTACGAAGACATGACCCGCGCGGCGGACGTCGCCGAGCAGGCGCGCGCCCGCGGATTGAGCGCCGCGACGTCATACCTGGTTACTCCGGGATCGGAGCAGGTCCGCTCGACGCTCGAGCGTGACGGTCAGCTGCAGTCCCTGCAGGCCATCGGCGCCAAGGTGCTCGCCAACGCCTGCGGCCCCTGCGTAGGCCAGTGGAGAAGAACCGATGTTGCCGCGGACACCCCGAATGCCATCGTCACCTCCTACAACCGCAACTTCGCGGGCCGCAACGACGGCAACCGCGCCACGCTCAACTTTCTCGCGAGCCCCGAGATCGTGACGGCGCTCGCGATCGCCGGCCGGCTGGATTTCAACCCCGCCACCGACCCGCTCACCACCCCGGGCGGCGAGTCCTTCATGCTCGAGGCGCCGAAGACCGCCCCGGAGGTGCCCGCGCGGGACTTCGAGAGCCGGCGCGGACACTACCTGCCGCCGCCGCCCGATGACCGGTCCATCGATCTCGCCGTCGACCCCGCGAGCGAGCGCCTGCAGCTGATCGCGCCCTGGGGCGCCTGGGACGGGGAGGACTTTCGCGACATGCCGGTCCTCATCAAGACCCGCGGCAAGACCACCACCGACCACATCTCCCCGACGGGCAAGTGGCTGCGCTACCGCGGCCACCTCGAGTGCTTCAGCGAGAATCTGCTCATGGGCGCCACCGATGCGGCCACCGGCGAGGTCGGGACAACGCGCAACGTCCTCACCGGCGCGCCCGGCCAGCCGATCGCCGCCGTCGCGCGGGACTATCGCTCCCGCGGGCTTCGCTGGGTGATCGTCGGCGATGCCAACTACGGCGAAGGCAGCAGCCGGGAGCACGCCGCCCTCTCTCCCCGCCTCCTCGGCGGCGCGGCGGTGATCGCGCGCAGCTTCGCCCGCATCCATGAATCGAATCTCAAGAAGCAGGGCCTGCTCGCCCTCACGTTCCTCGATGCGCGGGACTACGAGCGCATTCGCGCCGACGATCGGCTGAGCCTCATCGGATTGCGGGCGCTGGCGGCCGGCAAGCCCGTCACCTGCCGCCTGCTACACTCGGATGGCACCGAGGAGACCTTCGCGTTGAAGCATTCCTACAGCGACCGGCAGCTCGAGTGGTTTCGGGCGGGCTCGGCGCTCAACACGCTCGCCGATGCTCCGGCGGCTGCGGCCGCAAGCGAGCGCCCGCAGCCGGCACGGCGCGCGTGAGGCAGCTTCGCATTCCCGCGGTCTACATGCGCGGGGGCACCAGCAAAGGGGTGTTCTTCCTCGCCGGCGATCTGCCCGCCGAGCCGCGGGCGCGCGATCGGATGCTGCTGCGTGTGATCGGCAGTCCGGATCCCTACCGAAAGCACACCGACGGCATGGGCGGGGGCACCTCTAGCACGAGCAAGGTCGTGATCGTCTCCCGCTCCTCCCGGCCCGACTGCGACGTGGATTACCTCTTCGGCCAGGTCGCGATCGATGCGCCGGTGATCGACTGGTCGGGCAACTGCGGCAACCTGACCGCCGCGGTCGGTCCTTTCGCGATCGGCACGGGATTGCTCAGCGCACCGGCCGATGGCACTGCAACGGTGCGGATCTGGCAAGCCAACATCGGCAGGAGGATCATCGCCCACGTGCCGATGCGCGGCGGGGAAGTCCTGGAGAGCGGCGATTTCCGGCTCGACGGTCTCGCCTTTCCTGGCGCTGAGATCCGGCTGGAGTTCCTCGATCCCGCGGGGGAGGACGGCGGATCGGCCACAGGGGCGACCTTCCCCACCGGACTTCAGATCGAGCCGCTCGAGATCCCCGGCGTCGGGAATCTTCAGGCGACGCTCATCAACGCCGGGCTGCCGACGATATTCATCGAGGCCGCGGCCCTGGGACTTCAGGGCACCGAGCTGCAGGCGGATGTCAACGGCAGAATGGAGATCCTCGCGCTCGCCGAGGCGGTGCGCTCGCGGGCCGCCGTCGCCATGGGTCTTGCCGCGACGGCCGAGGAGGCGACGGCCAGGCGCCCCCACAGCCCGAAGATCGCCTTCATCGCGAAGCCGGCCAGGTACACGGCCTCCGACGGACGGACGATCGATCCCGCCTCCATCGACCTCCTCGCGCGGATCTTCTCCATGGGTCAGCTGCATCATGCGATGACCGGCACGGGTGCCGTGGCCATCGCCGCCGCCGCCGCCATTCCCGGAACCCTCGTGCATCGCATTGCGCCGCTTTCCGCCCAGGGCACCATCCGCTTCGGCCATCCGTCGGGCACTCTCAGCGTCGGGGCCGAAGCGTTGCGCCACGAGGGCCAATGGCTCATCCGGAAAGTCAGCGTGAGCCGCTCGGCGCGACGGCTGATGGAAGGCTGGGTCCGGGTGCCGCCTGAACCCACCGCGGGACCCCTCAACGCCGTTGCCTCCGACCGGGCTGGCCGATAGACTTGCTCCCCCTCGAGGGCAGGCCGGTCAGCTCAGCGGTTTGTGGTTCAGGAATGGGTCTTCGGGCGCGTAGCTCAGCTGGTTAGAGCGCCGCTTTCACACGGCGGAGGTCACTGGTTCGACTCCAGTCGCGCCCACCACCCCACGCCCCGCTCCTGCACGAGAGCATTCATGAGACTCGCTCGGCGCTGTCGCGGAAAGACGACGATGAGCACCCGCCACTCGCACTCCTCGCGCGGTCGAGAATCGACCGCATTCTCATCCGGCACCGGGCCGAGCCTGATTCCAAGCAGCCCTGCCCGGCCGCATCCGACGCCTTCGTCATGACACAGTGATGCGGCACGCTGTGCCGTCACCTTTTCTCGGACGCGAATCCTCTGCGGCAGTAGACTGTGCGCGCCGGATCGGTCGCGTTCGTCACGCAAGGCTGCTGCGGCAGAATACCCATTGACATACGCCCCACCGGTACCGTGATGGAAAACATCACCATCAACGACAAGACACCCAGTCCCGTCTCCGACGACGGCCTCGTCCGCAAGACCGAGCTCATCATCAGCGGCGTGCTGCGGGGCGGCGTGCTCCTCAGTGTCGCGGTGATCCTCGCCGGTGTTGGCTATTACTACCTGCTGCGCCTGCTCGGGCGAATGCCCCCGTCCACCTTTCCGGACACTTTGGGGGAGGTCAGCGCGGGGCTCAGGGCCGCCGAGCCGATGGCCATCGTCACCGGGGGACTGCTCGTCCTGCTCGCCACACCGGTGCTGCGGGTCGCGGTCTCGATCATCGCCTTTGCGATCGAGAAGGACCGCACCTACGTCATCATCACCGCGATCGTGCTCGCGATCCTGCTCTTCAGCATCTTCGGCATCGGGCCCTATCTCGGACGGCCCGGAATGACCGACATGCCGAACAATACGTTCGGCGCCTTGCTCTTCATCGCGCTGAGCAGCGTTGTCGCGGGCTTCATCGGCGCCCTGGCGGGCTTGGGCGGCGGCGTTTTCATCGTGCCGATCCTGACACTCATCTTTCACGTGTCGTTCGCCACGGCGATCGGCGCCTCCATCGTATCGGTGATCGCCACCTCCTCCGGCGCGGCGGCGGCCTATGTGCGCGACCGCATGACCAATCTCAGGGTCGGCATGTTCCTCGAGATCGCCACGACGGCCGGAGCGGTCTGCGGCGCCCTGCTGTCCTCCGCGCTCAACGATACGGTGCTGTTCATCGTTTTCGGCGTCATTTTGCTGATCTCGGCCGTACCGCTCGTGTTACGCATGAGCGAAGAGCTGCCCCAGGGCGTCGAGAACCACCAATGGGCCGCGTGGCTGAAGCTCCCCGGCACTTACTCGGACGTGCGCACCCAGAAGAACATCCCGTACCACGTGGCGCATGTCCGCACGGGCTTCGGCATGATGTACGTGGCAGGGCTGATTTCGGGCCTCCTCGGCATCGGCAGCGGCACCTTCAAGGTGCTGGCGATGGACACCGCGATGCGCCTGCCGATGAAGGTCTCGACCACCACCAGCAATTTCATGATCGGCGTGACGGCGGCGGCCTCCGCGGGCATCTTCTTTCAGCGCGGGGACATCGACCCGATGATTGCGGCGCCGGTGGCCCTCGGCGTGCTGGGCGGCTCCATGCTCGGCGCCAGGACGGTGAACCGGCTGTCGAACGTGCACCTGAA
This sequence comes from Pseudomonadota bacterium, assembly GCA_019352035.1. Lineage (GTDB taxonomy): Bacteria > Pseudomonadota > Gammaproteobacteria > Steroidobacterales > Steroidobacteraceae > 13-2-20CM-66-19. The sequence goes on from JABBNZ010000036.1 coordinate 6,981, forward strand.
GCAGGTGTTCGTGCCGATGATCGTGCTGGTGGCGCTCAGCATGCTGGCCCGGGCCTTCGGCCTGCTGTAGAGGCCGGCTCGCGCCCCCCGGGGGAGGCGCGGCCGATGCCGCCGGGTATCCGGCCTCAGCGATGCATCAGCAGCGGCAGTGCGCTCTGGTGTATCAGCCGGCTCGAGGTGCCTGGCACGAGCCAGTTCAGCATCTCGCCCCGCCGATAGGCGCCCATGACGAGCCCGTCAGCCTGGTAGGCGGCGGCCGCCCCGAGCAACACGGCTGCGGTCCGTTGTCCTTCGGCACTGGTCACCGCCCGGTAGGTGGCTCCGGCGGCGATCGGGGCAATGGCGGCGCGCGCCTCATCGAGCGCTCCCTCCTCCTGATCGATCGCCACCGCCTCCACCTGGTCCGCCGCGGCGAGGAATTGTTTGAACGAAGCCAGGGCGCGGCGCAACGGCGGGATGTCCCGCCAGCCCACCATCAGCCGTCGGCCGAACCCGCCTTCCCAGGCAGGGGGCACCATGACCACGGGATGGCGGGTGCGCAACAGCGCCGCCCGCAGCGCTTCCCGATGCCCGATAGGCTGGGTGTCCGGCGCCGCGAGCACGACCATGCTCGCCGAGTGGCGATAATGCCGCATGACCCGCCATTCATCGCCCTTGTACAGATCGAATTCGGCGGATATGCCGGTATCCCGGGTCCACTGCGCGGCAATGTCACGCAGCTTCTCGGTGTCCGCGCGCTCCCGCTCGGCCAGGTGCTCGACCTCGTACTCGGAGAGCTGCTCCTGCGACGGCAAGACAATGGAACGCGGCCCGATCTCCACGTGCACCAGCCGCAGCTTCTGCCCGAGACGCTCGCTCATCTGCGAAGCGATGCGCAAGCACTGCGCCGCACCGGTCGAGGACGCAAGCACCACCAGGATGAAGGGGGAATCCATGATCGGCACCTCGGAGACTGGGCTCAATCCCTAGCGGGACGGCACGCATCTTATCGCGAGGCAGGGCGCCATGCGTACCCTGCCGTCCGAGCGCGGCTCACCCGGCGCCGGCGGCGAGGCGGGCAAACAGGCGCTTCATCGCATTCACGCGCCCGACGTATACGCTGGCCACGTGATCGCCGCACATCTGGCCTCTCGTCAGCTTCAGACCCCGGCGCACGTACAAGTCGCCCGCCCCGGCCCCACAGAGATGGATGACCGCCGCGAGGTCCTGCTTCTGCTGCAAGGTGGCGTGCTGCACATGATGCGCGAGAAGAGTCTCGGTCACGGCCCTGTCGAGATAGGCCGATGTCATCTCGATCGCATCGCTCGGGATGACGCGCATGTAAAGAGCGTTGAACCAGCATGAGTGCCAGTCGTTCCAGGGGCCCTGCTCGATGACGTGATGGTCATGGATGCAAAAGCGCTTCGCCTGCGCGAACGTGCCGTTGGTCAGCTGGTACATGCCCACGGCGCTCGAGGCGGGGCGGTAGATCTCGAAAGGGTGAGGTTTCCAGGACCAGCGCCAGTAGGTGCGCACGATCGGATCACCGGAGCCCTCGACCTGGGCCAATGCGGCCAGGAACTGCGGCGAGATGATGTCGGTGGAGTACTTCTCGAAGAGCGGGCCGTAATCCCTCCAGGTCTCGGGCGGCGATTTGTAGAGCGTGCCGCTGATCGGGAAGAAGAGCTCGGTCGGTTTCTCCACGACCTGATAGATCCAGTTGACCGCCAGAAACAGCACGGCCGCGATGCCCAGCGCGGCGCACAGCCGCACACCGCCGGGCGCACGCCTGAAGGCCCGCAACCATCGCCGTCGAAGCCGCGCGCTCGGCCACGCTCGCTTCAGCCGCCACCCGCGACGGCGCCGTCCCCGCGAGCTCTTCCGGCGGGCTTTGCGAATGGCTGACTTAGGCGGCATCGACGTGTCGGAGCTTATAAAATCCTATTTTATATCCCATTTGACGCGCGCACTCCTTCCGCGACGAGGCTCACGCGCCGTACGGAGTATTACGTATGGCTCGTCCGTCACCCGCCGATGAATATATCGCAGCACGATCAAAATGCCGGTAGCGCGGGAATCTGCCTCGATTGAAGCTGTCGGGAGCCGAACGATGAGCGTACGTGCCGCAACTCTGCGATCGGGCGAGGACCCGCTCGGCAATGTGCTCAAATGGACCCTGCTCGTGGTGGCCATCGTGACGTTCGCGACGCTCGGCTGGTCCACGGTCGCGACATCGTGTTCGCGGCCGGCGCTCTGCTCATGGCATGGGACTTCATCGTGAAGCTGCGGCCGCTCGTCACCCGCGGCGCCGCGCGCTCGCCGAAGGGCATCGAAGGCTTGCCGCGGACTCGGGAAGAGGTCTCTTGAGCACGGCCCCCGGTCTCGGATCCGGGCGCTCACCGCTCGCGCTCTTCTCATACGGTTTTCGGCCGTTCTTTCTGGCCTCCGGTGTCTGGGCCGTGGTGGCGATCGCCCTCTGGATCACGATGCTCACCACGGGACTCACGCTGCCGAGCCGCTTCGATCCACTGACCTGGCACATCCACGAGATGCTCTTCGGCTTCGCCCTGGCGGCGGTCGCAGGCTTCCTGTTGACGGCAATTCCCAACTGGACGGGACGCCGGCCCATCACCGGCGCGCCGCTCGCGATGTTGCTCGGGCTCTGGATGCTCGGCCGGATCGCCTCGCTCGTGTCGGAATGGATGCCGGCCTGGCTCGCCATCGCCGTGGATCTCGCCTTTCCCGTCGCGCTCGCCGCCACGATCGCACGGGAGCTCATCGTCAGCGGCCACCGGCGCAACCTCCCCATGATAGTCCCGGTTGTCGTCCTCGCCGTTGCCCAGCTACTGACCGATTCGAGCCTCGAAGGGTCAGGCGAACTCAGCGGCTACGGCTGGCGTCTCGGACTCACGGCCATCCTCGTTCTGATGTCCGTCGTCGGCGGCCGGATCGTTCCGAGCTTCACGCGCAACTGGCTGCTCGCGCGCCGACGCATGCCTCTGCCAGCCTCTCCCGGCGCCCTCGATCGCATCTCTCTGGGGCTGCTGCACATCTCACTTCTGGCGTGGGTGTTCGCGCCTGCGGCGCATCCGGTCGGAATTGCGCTGCTCTGTGCCGCGGCGATCAATCTCTGGCGCCTGGTCCGCTGGCGCGGCCAAAGCACGGCCTCCGAGCCGCTCCTGCTCGTGCTGCACATCGGCTACGCCTGGCTCGTCGTCGGCGTCGGCGCCCTCGGCGCCGCGAATCTCGAGCCCGGATTTCCCTTGAGCGCCGCCATTCACGCCCTCACGGCCGGCGCGATCGGAACCATGATCCTCGCCGTGATGACACGGGCGACGCGCGGCCACACGGGACACGAGCTGTCCGCGGACGGAGCGACGACACTGATCTACGCCTTGGTCATCCTCGCCGCCACGGTCAGGATCGGCGCGGCCCTGGTGCCGTGGGCGCAACCGGATCTGCTGATCGGCGCCGCCGCGCTCTGGATCGGTGCTTTTGGGCTCTTCACGCTGCGGTACGCGCCTCTTCTCCTTCGCGCCCGCGGGTGAGCGGCGGCGCTTGCGGTGGCGGGAGCAGTGCTTGCGCTTCTGATTGGACGGCGCAGCACGCGTCCAACTCATCGAGCGTTACGCACCATGACCGGGGAGAAAGGCCAGGCCGGACGGCCCCAGAATGGCCGAGGCGAAGGTGCCGGCGGCCCGGAAGAGGCCTTCAGCCCGCAAGACGTCGAGACGATCGAGGACAGATCGCGCCTGCGCGCGCCGATGATCTATGAGGTGGTGCGCCGCGAGGGCGAGGAGGAAATGTACCGGCCGGCGGTCTCGCTCTGGTGGTCGGGTGTGGCCGCGGGGCTCTCGATCAGCTTCTCACTGCTGACCGAGGCGATGCTGCAACTGTACCTGCCGCATGCGCCCTGGCGGCAGCTCGTCGTCAGTCTCGGATATCCGGTCGGCTTCCTGATGGTGGTGCTCGCCCGCCAGCAGCTCTTTACTGAAAACACCATTACGGCGGTCCTTCCCCTCGCCGCGGGATTCACCGCCGGCAACCTGGGGCTCCTCGGGCGGATGTGGGGAATCGTCTTTGCGGCCAACATGGCCGGTGCGCTGATCTCGGCGGCGTTCTACACCTTCACGCCGGCACTGACGCCGGATCTGCGCGCGCAGATGCTGGACATCAGCCGCCATATGATGCAGAACGGCTGGAGCGCCATGTTCTTCAAGGGAATCGCGGCCGGCTTTCTCATCGCCGCCATGGTGTGGCTGATCCCGAACGCGGAAGCGGCGCAGTTCCACGTGATCACTCTGATGACTTACCTGATCTCGCTGGGCGGGTTCACCCACGTGGTCGCGGGCAGCGTCGAAGCCTTCCTCCTGCTCGTCAACGGTCAGCTCGGGTTGTGGCACCTGCTGTACGGATTCACCGCTCCGGTGCTGCTGGGCAATGTCGTCGGAGGCACTGCGCTCTTCGCCGTGATCTCCTATGCCCAGATCATGAAGGAAATGTGACGCATCGTTCACGGCGACGATCGTGAACTATCGAAATCGAAACTCAGGCCCGGAGTCTCTTCCTGGACTCCAGCCAGAGCGGCTCCCGCAGACCGCATGC
>JABBNZ010000036.1:11574-33376 GCA_019352035.1 Pseudomonadota bacterium
ATGCCTGCGGGAGCCGCCGCCATTGAACCGCGCCTCGCGGGCCCTTATCGTTACGCGGGCACACCACCGGCCGGACGCATGACGAGCCCGATATCCGACTCGACGCTGGAGCGATTCCGCGCCGCCGCGGCCAGCGGCGATCCGGCACCGGCGGGTGTTGCCGTCGCGGCCGTTTCGGCCGGTTTCGCCTTAGGGCTGGCGGCGAAAGCCCTCGCGGTCAGCGCTCGGCGAGGCCCGCAATCCGCGGAGCTCGCGAAGCTCGAGCCTCTGACCGCGACCCTGCGCTCGCAATCGAGTCGGATGCTCGAGCTCGCCGCCGGCGATGCGGCGGCCTTCGAGGCGTACCTGGCTTGTGTGCGGTTACCGTACGCCAAGGATGAGGAGCGCATCGAGCGCCGGCACGCACTCGATGCGGCGCTCCGCCAGGCGATCGACCTGCCGCTGGCTGCGGCTCGCGCGGCCGCGGCGGGACTACAACTGTGTGCCGAGGCCCTCCCCATGACGGACCTGGTGGTGCTCGCGGATCTCGCCGCGGCCGTCACTTTGCTTTGCGGCTCCCTTCGCGCCTTCCTACTCTGCGCGGAATCGAACGTCAGGGTGCTGGGGCCGCGGGACTCCTCGCACGCGGCGCGGCTCGCGGAGGAAACCGGCCGGCAGCGGCGGGCATTGGATCTCGCGGAGGAGGTGCTCGAGCGTGTCGCAGGGACGCTCAGAGCCGCGAGTCCGCGCCGAGACGCCTGACGGCTCGACTCACGAGAGGCCGATCACCCGGCCGGTTTCCGGATCCAGATCGACGTCATAGTACGCAGGCCGCGTCGACAGCCCCGGCATGGTGCTCATGGCGCCGAGCAGCGGATACAGGAAGCCGGCACCGATGCTCGCGCGAACGTCCCGGACCGGAACGATGAAGCCCGTCGGGGCGCCCTTGAGACGGCCATCATGACTGAGGCTCAGGTGCGTCTTCGCCATGCAGATGGGCAACTTGTCGAATCCGAGACGGGTGTAGAGCTCGATCTTGCTTTGCGCTTGCGGCAGGTACTCGACGCCGGCGCCGCCGTAGATCTCGCGGACGATGGTCTCGATCTTGTGCTTGATGGGAGCATCGAGCGGATAGAGAAACCTGAACTGTCCCGGCATCCCGCAGGCGCGGATGACGGCCTGGCCGAGCTCCACCGCGCCGGCGCCGCCCTGCGCCCAGTGATTCGAGCTCACCGCGGCGCTCGCGCCGGCCCGGACCGCGGCTTCGCGCACGAGGTCGACCTCCGCCGGCGTATCGTCCATGAATCGATTCACCGCGACGACGACCGCAAGTCCGAAGAGGCGCGCATTGGCGATCATCTTGATCATGTTGGCGCAGCCGCGCCCGAGCAGATCCAGGTTCTCGCGGGTGTAATCCGGGTGCAGCGGCTCCCCGGCGATGACCTTCGGCCCCCCGCCATGCATCTTAAGCGCTCGGACGGTCGCGACCAGCACCACGCAGCTCGGCACGAGGCCGCTCTCGCGGCACTTGATGTTGAAGAACTTCTCCATGCCCATGTCGGCGCCGAATCCCGATTCGGTCACGACGTACCCCTCGGGCCCGACGAGCTTCAGGGCGATCTGATCGGCGACGATCGAGGAGTTGCCGTGCGCGATGTTGGCGAAGGGTCCCGCATGCACGAACGCCGGCGTTCCCTCGAGGGTCTGCATGAGGTTGGGCATGATCGTGTCCTTCATCAGCACCGCGAGCGCGCCTCCGACGCCCAGGTCATCCGCCGTGACCGCCTCGCCCGCCCGGTTGGTGCCGATCACCATTCGCCCGAGCCGTTCGCGCATGTCGGCGAGGCTGCTCGTCAGAGCGAGGATCGCCATCACCTCGCTCGCCACCGTGATGTCGAACCCGGTGACACGCTCCATCCCCTGCTCGAGCGGCCCCTGCCCGATGGTGATCTCGCGCAGCATGCGATCGTTGGTGTCCAGCACGCGCCGCCAGGTGATCGTCGCCGGATCGATGTCCAGGCGCGCGAAGCGGCCGCGCTCCTGCGCGGTGAGCTCGTTCGGATCGAGCTTGCCGATGCCGAGCTTGCGCAGCCGGCGCAACATCACCGGCGCAAACTGGCGGCTGCCGTCCTTCGCCGCGGGACACAGGCGCTCGAAGAGCGACTCATCGTCCTGCGCCGCCTCGTGCAGCATGCGCGCATCGATCGCCGCCGCCAGCAGGTTGTTCGCGGCCGTGATCGCGTGGATGTCGCCCGTGAGATGGAGGTTGAATTCCTCCATGGGAATGATCTGGCTGTAGCCCCCGCCCGCCGCGCCGCCCTTGATGCCGAACGTGGGCCCCTGGCTCGGCTGGCGGATGCAGGTGAACACCCGTTTGCCCAGGTGCGCGCCGAGCGCCTGGCTCAGTCCCACCGTGGTCGTGGTCTTGCCTTCCCCGAGTGGTGTCGGAGTGATCGCCGTGACGACGATGTAGTGTCCGTTCGGCACGTCCTTCAGCCGCTCGCGCACCGACAGGCGCACTTTCGCCTTGTACTTTCCGTACGGCTCGAGCTCCTCGGGCAGGATTCCCGCCTCCGCCGCGATCTGTCCGATGGGCAGGGGCTGCGCGCCCTGCGCGATCTCGAGGTCCGGCGGCACCCGCGCCAGCACGTTCTCAAGTTTATGAGGCACGCCTCTCTCCCGCCCTCAGCCGCCGCCGTGTCGGTTCCTCGGGCCGATGTTAGCATCATCCCGGATGCGGCCGTTGGAGGCGCCGTCAGCGCCGCTCGCTGTCGAGGCTCGCCATCTGCGCGGGCGCGTAGCGCTCGCCGGCCGCCGCGCCCCTGGGGACGGCCCGCTCGATCGCCGCCAAGTCCTCTGGCGTGAGCTTGACCTCGAGGGCGCCCAACGCCTCGGCCAGGCGATCGCGGCGCCGGGCGCCGATGAGCGGGATGATGTCCGCGCCCTGGCCGATCACCCAGGCAATCGCGATCTGGGCAACACTGACACCTCGCGCCGAGGCAACCGCGCGCAACGCCTCGACGAGGGCGAGATTGCGCTCTATGTTCTCGCCCCGGAAGCGCGGGATATGGGCGCGGATGTCGCCGGCGCGCGCGGAATCCTTCCTCCAGTGCCCACTGATCAGTCCGCGGGAGAGCACGCCGTAGGCCGTGATCGCGATGCCGAGCTCGCGCACCGTTGGCAGAATGGAGTCCTCGATCGCGCGCGAGACCAGCGAGTACTCGATCTGCAGGTCGCAGATCGGATGCACCGCGGCGGCCCGGCGGATCGTGGCCGCCCCCACCTCGGAAAGGCCGATGTGGCGCACGTAGCCCGCCTTCACCATGTCTGCGATGGCACCGACCGTCTCCTCGATGGGCACCGCCGGATCGAGGCGCGCCGGCCGGTAGATGTCGATGTAGTCGAGCCGCAGACGCTGCAGCGAATAGGCGAGCGCGCTCTTCACGGCCGCCGGACGCGCATCGTAGCCGAGCCAGTTGCCGGCCGGATCGCGCTGGGCACCGAACTTCACGCTCACCTCGAAGCGATCGCGCGGCACACGGCGCAACGCTTCGGCGATCAGCAGCTCGTTGTGGCCCATGCCATAGAAGTCACCGGTATCGAGCAGCGTGATGCCGGCATCGAGGGCCGCCTCCAGGGTCGCGATGGACTCGGCGCGATCGGCAGGACCGTACATACCCGACATGCCCATGCAGCCCAGCCCGAGGGCGGAAACCTGAGGGCCGGCTCGGCCGAGGGGTCGCAGTTCCATGAGGCTCTCCAAAGCGCACGGGGGTGAAGTCGCATTCTCACGCCGTGCACGCTGCTCGGCAACGCGGGTAAACTTGACAGCAGGGGCCGCCTCGATGGCGGCGCGAAGTTGCAAAAGGGGGCAAGGGGTGAGGACTGCAACGGCGAGCCCGGGTTGGCGGGCCCGCATCGCCATGCCGATGCTGCTGCTGGTTGCGGCATTTGCGAATGCGCTGCCGGCGCACGCCGATCTTTACTCGGCCCTCGGCACCTTCAAGAAAGGCGATTACTCGAGCGCGTTTCAGCAGTTCCTCGCGCTGGCGAAGCTCGGCCAGCCGCTCGCCCAGCTCGATGTCGCGTACATGTACCACACGGGCCAGGGGACGCGGCAGAGCGACATCCATGCGTATGCCTGGGCGATGCTCGCCTCCCGTAACGGCGAGCCGAAGGGCCTGAAGCTGGCGCAACAGCTCCTGCCGACACTGGCGCTCGCTCCAGGCTCCAGGAGAATCGCCGCCTGGATCACCGCTGCCTACACGCCGGAGGCGCTCGAGCGGACCCTGCTGCCTCGCAAGTCCCCTCGCCCACGCCCACAACCGAGCCGGCTCGCCCGAGAGCAGCCCTGCCGTCCGGTGAAGCTCTACCGGCCCTCATACCCACTGCGCGAGCAGATGGACGGCGAGCAGGGGAGGCTCCTGGTGGCATTCACCGTCCTGCCCGACGGTACCACGCGGCTGCCGCACGTGCTCTTCGAGGCCCCTCTTCCCAACAAGAGCGATTTCGACTTTCTGACTCGCCAGAGCGTCCTGCGCTCCCGGTACGCGCCGCGGCCGGGCTCCGGCCCGGTTGAGTGCGCGCTCTACTACCAGTTCGTGGCGAACTATCTTTCGGCGAGCGAGTACTCGGGGCTTCAGGCTTATCTCTACCGGGCGCGCAAGCATGCGCGCGCCGGCGATCCGATGGCGGCGCTCGTGTACGGCACCATGCTGGCGGGGCTGCCCCAGCTCCATGAACATCGGCGCGCCGCGCTGCCGTGGCTCGTCAAGGCGGCTCAGGCCGGCATTGCCGCGGGCGAGTTCGACACGGGCGCCAGCCTGCTCACGGGCTGGGGCATGACCGGATGGGGCAGCGCCTCGGACATCCGCAAGGGGCTGCGCTGGCTGCATCTGGCCGCCGCGCAAAATGATCCGGACGCCGAAGCGCTGCTTGCGCAATGGCAGCTTCGCGGCACGCCGGACCTCGGGGCCGTCCAGCAAGCGGTGCTGTGGCTGGATCAGGCGGCGGCGCAGGACAATGACTTCGGGGAGCTCTATCTGGCCGCCGTGTTGGCGGCGTGGCCGCAACCGGCGATACGCAACCCGCAGCGCGCTTTATTGCTGGAGAAGAAAGCCTTCGAGGACGGCACCGGTGTGGATCCCACGGGGCTCGAGATTCGAGCCGCGGCGCATGCTGCCGCGGGGAATTTCAACCGCGCGGTGAGAAGCGAGCGCAAGGCGCTCGCCAAGGCACGCGATCTTCACTGGAACCTCGCGCCGCTGCAGCAGCGCCTGATGCGCTATCAGGCCCGCAAGCCCTGGTACGGCAACCTGCTCGGCTACCGCGCCCCAGGCTGACTACCCCAGCCAGTGATCGAAGAGCTTGAATCCGTAGTAGAGGCCCACGCCGCTGCCGATCGCGCTCAGGAGCACCGCGGTGCCGATCCCCACGTATTGCCCGAGGGCCCAGCCGACACTGCCGGCGAGCGTGGTACCGATCATGCCGAACGTTCTGCGCATGGCGCCTGATTACGCCCCGCCCGGCGGGCGTGCCAGGAACTCCGCCACAGAATTCGCGGCCGGCTCGCGGCGTAGCTAGAGGATGTCGTTCAGGCGCTGGCGGCGGATCAGACGCTCCACGATGTAGGAGATGACTGCGAAGCGCAGCGCCGCGTGCCGCAGCGAGTCCCGGCTTCGCGGCCCGACCTGAATGACCCGGAATGGCGCCGGTGCAGGTCGTGGCACAGGGCGCAATCGGTGAAGCGCAGAGACCACCGCGGAACCCGCTCGATCGAAGCGATCGAGCGGCTTCGGACACTCCGGGTAGCCAGGATGCAAGCCGCCGATCTGCTCACGCCACAGCCTGCCGCCTTCCGGATCCCCCTCGACCGGCGCGATCGCCGGCGGCTCCCCGAGAGAGCTGCCATAGCCGAACTCGTCGGCATATCCGCCCGCGAGATAGGAATTTCGATCGGACTCGTGTTGTGCATCCGGTCCGCTCGGCCGGTCCGCCCAATCGGGAAAGTAGCGGTGCAGATCCATCATGATCGGCGCACCTTTGCGGGCACGCCCAGGCCGCACTCGAGCGCCGCACGATCCCAACGGCCGCCATCCGCAGCCGCGGCGTAGGTGCTGGAGAGGAATTCGAGCACCACGGCATCGGGATCCTCGGCCTTGCGCACCGCCTCGTACGGCAGGATGAATTCCCCGAGGCTCTTCTCGAAGTGCGCGCCTGGAGGAACACGTGCCTCGCGGAAGCCTTCCGGCTCTGGATAGGCATACGAATAGAAGGCGGCTTGCGGAAACGCCTCATGACCAGGCCAGAAACCGGCGCTGCTGACCTCGTGCGAGTAGGCCTCGCGCGCCACCGTGTCCGGCAGGCTCGGCACACCGCCCGGATGAGGCGGCGCCACACGTCCGGAGAAACGCGTCACCGCCAGGTCGAAGCTCCCCCAGAAAAAATGCACGGGGCTCGCCTTGCCGAGAAAGCCGCTGCGGAAGAGCTTCAAGAGGCGATCGGCCTGCACGAGCGCGCGCCAGAAATCATGGGCCGCGCCCGCATCATAGGCCGCATGGAGACGGTCACGCGGGAACGGCACCGCGTTCGCAATCTCGTTAGGCATCTCGCCGATGCGCACCGAAATGCCCATCTCCTGCAGCAGATCGAGGATGCGGCGGTAGAAATCCCCGACTGACTGCGGCTCGAGTGCGATCGAGCGCTCGGCGCCCCAGCTCGCGCGCACGGCCAACCGATGGGCGATGAGATCGAACTCCATCTCGAAGATCTCGCGCCCGCAGGGGATGGGCGATGTTCCGAGCCCGCGGGCCGTCACGTAGAGCGGCACCTGCCAGCCATGATTGACCCATGGCGTGAGCGCGAGGCGCACCTTGCCCACGATCTGCGTCCACAGATGCAACGTGATGGCGGTATCCCGCCAGGCGGGATACGACAGAGCGGGCCACATCGCGCTGGCGTCATTCATGCGGCACCCTCTCACTGGTGGCGGACACCGTACCACCCGGCAGGCGCCCACGTTATGTCTCTACGCATGGCGCGACGGTTCGTTCCACGGGTGGATCGCACGAAAAGGAGGCGTGAGAAACGCCGCGCGTGACGCGCGTCACACTCCCTGCCCGGCATGCGACTCAAGTCTCACCCGCCTGCCGTCGATAACCCCTTGATTGCCAAATATCGCCCTGAGCCGCGGCGCTTCCGGATGCGGAGGGGCCGTTCTGCGCAGGAGGCGCTGGGTTACCAATACCATGTCCTCGAGCAACGGGCTGCAGACCATCGACTCCGTGCTGATCGTCGACGACAGCGGCGTGCAGCGCGGCATCGGCGCCGCGCTCTGCCGGGAGCTGCGCATCCCCAAGGTGCACGAGGCCGGCAATGGCCGTGAGGCGCTGACGCTGCTCGATAAGCTGCCGGCTCCGCCCGCGCTCCTCATCATCGATCTCGAGATGCCGACCATGGACGGCCCCGAGCTTCTCTCGGCGCTCGGCGGGCGCGGGACCCGCGCGCCGATCGTCCTCGCCTCCTCGCGGGAGCGGGCGCTCATGAACTCCGTGCAGGACATGGGCACTGCGCTCGGGCTGCGGATCGTCGGCGCGCTGCAGAAGCCGCTCACGCTCGCGAGCCTCGCGGCGCTGCTGCAGAACAAGCTCGACGGGGCCGCCGTCGAGAAGCAGGGACCGGCCCGGCGCCAGGCCGTCGATCCGGAGTCGCTCCGTGCCGCCCTCGCCCGCGGCGAGATCCAGGTCCACTACCATCCTCAGGTGGAGATCGACACCGGCCGCGTCCGCGGCGTCGAGGCGCTCGCCCGCTGGCACGATGCGCGGCAGGGCTGGATCGCGCCCGATGCGTTCATCCCGGTGGCGGAGCAACACGGGCTCATCCGCCAGCTCACGCTGCACGTGATGGACGAAGCCATGCGCCAGACGGCGCTCTGGTGCCGCCACGGGCTCGATCTTTCCATCGCCGTCAATCTGTCCCCGATCCTGCTCGAGCATCGCGAGCTCGTGCAGGAGATCTCCGAGCTGCAGCAGCGGCATGGGTTGCGGGCGGAGCAGATCGTGCTCGAGATCACCGAGAGCTCGCTCCTGCGCGATCTGGCGATCGCGCTCGGCGTGTTGACACGGCTGCGCCTGCGGGGCTTTCGCCTCTCGCTCGACGATTACGGCACCGGCTTCTCCTCCATGCAGCAGCTCGCGCGCATTCCCTTCACCGAGCTGAAGATCGATCGCACCTTCGTCCACGGCGCGCACGAGCGCGACAGCCTGCAGGTCATCCTGCGCTCCGCCCTGGAGATGGCGAGTCAACTCGGCATCGAGACCGTGGCCGAGGGCGTCGAATGCCTGCAGGACTGGCAACTGCTGCGCCAGTACGGCTGCAAGCTCGCGCAGGGCTGGCTCCTCGCCAAGGCGATGCCCGGCGGCGAGCTCGAAGCCTGGCTCCCGAGTCTGCAGCGCCGCCAGCCGGAGCTGCATAGCTGACCGCGGGCGGTGCCGGTGAGGCCGTGCCGCGCCCGGCACATGCTACCCTGCGCGAGTGAATCCCCCGTTGCCTCCCAACGTGAGGCGCCTGCTGGCCGCCCGCGCCGCGCGCAGTCTCGGCCAGGGCGCCACGGTGGCCAGTTTCAGTCTCTACCTGCAGGCGCTCGGCTTCAGTGGCGCGGCCATCGGCACGGTGTTGATGGGGGGACTGCTCTTCGGCGCTTTGATGACCAGCATCATCGGCCCGCTGAGCGACAAAGTGAGCCGGCGTGCGCTGCTGATCGGCTATGAGATTGCCGCCGCGCTCGCGGCGCTCATCGCCATGCTCGCGCCCAACGTGCCGGTGTTGATCGTGGCGGCGACGGCGGCGGGCTTCGGCCGCGGCGCCAATGGCGCGGCCGGCCCCTTCTCGCCCGTCGAGCAGGCGTGGCTCGCACGCGAGCTCACCGGTGAGGCGCGTAGCCGCGCGTTCTCCATCAACGCCACGCTGGGCTTCCTCGGCATGGCGGCGGGCGCGGCGCTCATCGCCGTGCCGGCGGCCCTCGGCGGCGGCTTTCACGATCTCGCCAGCTACCGCGCGCTCTTCGCCCTGCCGCTCGCCGGCTCGGTGGTCTCGTTGATCCTGATCTGCCGCACCCGCCTCAGCGCCGCTGAAGCGCATCCCGCCGTCGCGAGGAGTCACGAGCACGAGGCGCACATTACGCGCGCGGAGAACCGCCTGCTTCGCCGCCTCGCGGGGGTGAGCGCCATCAACGGACTCGCGATCGGCATCGTCAATCCGCTCATTGCCTACTGGTTCCTGCGCCGGTTCGACCAGAGCCCGGCCACGATCGGTCCGGCGCTCGCAGTCAGCTTCGTGCTCGCCTCGGCCGGCTCGGTGCTCGGCGGCCGCCTCAGCCGGCGCCTGGGCGTGGTGCGCTCGGTGGTATGGATGCGGGTGATCGGCATCGGACTCCTGGTGGCGATCCCGTTCTCCCCGACCTTTCTCATCGCCGCCGGCCTCTATGCGCTGCGGTCCGCATTCAATCGCGGGACCGCCGGTGCGCGGCAGGTGGTGGCCGCGGGCCTGACCCGGGCCGAGCGCCGCGGGCTCTCCGCCAGCATCCAGAGTCTGTCCACGCAGCTGCCGCGGGCGGCCGGCCCGGTGTTGGGCGGCTGGCTCATCCATCGCGGAGAGTTTGCCGCTCCGTTCCTGCTCACCGCGGCGATCCAGGCGCTCTACCTCGTCCTCTACCAGCGCTTCTTCGGCGCGGTCGCCGCCGAGACGGCCTGAGCGCGCGCGCACGGCGCGGCGCGGCCGCTCCAAGCCGAGCGCAGCCTTGGCTCTCGGCCTGCGACTCGAGGCTCACCTCGCCCCGGGCGGAGCCATCGCCCCGCGCTGCGTGTTCCTCTCGCAACGTCCACTGGAGCACGGGACGCCTCGCCTCGTGGAAGGCTTGCGAAATGGCGAAGACGGTCAGCGACTACTTCATAGATCGGCTGGCATGCCTGGGGCGTCAGCGTGATGTTCGGATATCCCAGGCGCGGAATGATGGCCTCGCTCTCGGGCGGCCTCGCCTCCATGGGCGCGGCGGTGCCCTACGCCATCGCCGCGAAGTTCGCGCATCCGGACCGGCCGGTGATCTCGCTGGTCGGCGACGGCGCCATGCAGATGAACAACATGGCGGAGCTCATTACCGTGGCCAAGTACTGGCGCGAGTGGGCGGACCCGCGCTGGATCGTCTGCGTCCTCAACAACGGCGACCTGAACCAGGTGAAGCGCTGGATCCGTGTGCCCGCCGTCAGTGCGATCGGGAGCGCGAGGTCAGCCCGCGGATCAGCAGCCATCCGGCCGCCAGCACGCCCGCCGCGGCGGCCGCAGCCTCTACCGGGAAGGTGCGCAGGGTCGTGGACGCGGCCTGCGCGGCATGCGGCCGCAGCAGCTCGATGCGCCGCCGGGTCATGATGCGGCCGAGGTGACCGAGCTCATCGGGCATCAGCTCCTCGGCGAGGGGCAAGAGGACCGTCTCCTCATCCGCAACGTGGTGCAGCACCGTGCGCACCAGCTTCCTGAACATCTCGTCGTACTGCGGGTCGAGCGGCCCCGTGTCGCGCAGCGATTGGATCTGGGCGCGCATCTGCTCGTGCTCGGGCACGCTCTTCTCCAGCGTCTCACTCGCGGCCGCGATCTGCCGCATCGCCGGATAGAAGATTTCCTCCTCGAGCTGCGCATGCACCTCGAGAGCCAGGCAGACGTTCTCGACCAAGGCCTGCTTGCGCGTCTCGGACATGTAGGCGCGGAACCGCCTGAACGCCGCCAGCACGTGGCTGTGATCCAGCCGGATCATCCTCGTGATGTCGGGTGTCACTCTGTCGAGCGCCGCCGACAGCCTGCGCCGCACCGAAAACCGTGACTGCAGTTCCCCGAGCGTCCGGTCGACCTCCTCCCGGGTGGCCTCGATGTTCCGCTGGATCTGCGCGGGGTCTTCCCGCGAGAGGGGTTCGCTGTCGCCTGTCTCGATCATGACTGTCTCCGGGTGATGACGTCCTTGTCCCTGCGCAGAGACTCCGCCGTGCGCGAGGGCTTGAGCGTGGATGGGTCGAGGGATCGGACTCCTGCCGCGACCAACACCGCACCGATGACGGACACCGCCGCCCCGATGACCAGCGCCGCCAGCCAGGGTTGCAGCACCGTCGCGAGGCCCAGGATGGCCGCGGCGAGCATGGCGAGCAGCCCGGCGAAGAGCACCGCCCCGCCCGTGGCGAGGGAGGCGGCCGCGCCGACCATCAACCGCAGGGAGCGGGAGATCTCCGCGGTGGCGAGCGCCAGCTCCTGGCGCAGCAGCCTGGACAGCTCATCGGTCAGCCGGCGCAGCAGTCCGATCGCCGACTGCGACTCGCGATCGTCATTCCCGGCGTGCGCCGCGGGAGCCGAGCCGTAAGGGTTCGTGGCCATGGTAACGCTCCGGGCGGCTCGGCTCAGCCTCTGGGGGACTGACGCTCGAGCGCCTCCGCCATTCGTAGATGCTTGTGCAATACCGGCAGCGAGGCCGCGGCATAGCTCGACGCCGGGCTGTTCGTGGCGTTCGCCTCCCGCCGATACTCGGCAATCGTCCTCTTGGGGTCCTTGACCTCCGACTTGACGAAGGCCCTGTCGAACCGACTGCCGCAGAGCGCGGCGAGATGCTCGTAGGCCGTCCTCTGCCTGGAATTCGGCCCGGCGGGCGGGGTGACTCCCAGCGAGGAGGCCGCCGCGCTCGAGATGAATGCGATCCGGGTCTTCATGAGAATGCCTCCGCAATCCTGGAGAGCATCCAACGGAGCGGCCCGGGGTTGGGTTCCGGCGCTCGCGCTGTCAGAACGGCAGCGCGAGCAGCATCGCGAGCACCGCCTGAGCCTGTGCCAGCGAGGAGCGCAGCTCGATCGCCTGCGCCTGGGTCGCCAGAGCGTTGGAATCCAGCCGCGCGTAGTCCGGGAGGGTCAACGCCCCGCGCCGCAGACTCTCCTGGGCGATGGCCGCCTGGCGCGCGAGACCCGCGAGCCGCCGGTCGAGGGCGTGGAGCTGACGGTGCATGATCAGGACCGCCCGCCAAACCTCATCGGCCTGATTCGTCGTCCGATCGAGACTGGCCTGGTAAGCCTGGTGGAGGTACGCGCGGCTCGCACGGCCGACGGCGATGGGACCCCGGTTGCGATCGAAGAGCGGCAGCGTCAGGGTGACGTTGAATCCGATGCTCTGGACACCGTCCTGCGGGTCTCTCGCCTTCACGACTCCGGCATCGAGCAGCGGGAACTGGGCAAGGATCGCTTCGCGCAGCCGCTCCTCCTCGCTGTGATAGCCCGCGCGCAGCGCAAGGAGGTCGGGCCTTCGGTGCGCCAGAGAGGCGAGCGCCGCGCGATATCGGGCGCGCGTGAGCAGCGGCACGCTCGGCATACGCCGGAGCCGGATGCGGGCGCCGGGGGCGAGGCCCAGAAGCTCATCGAGCGCGTGACCGGTCTGGTTCTCCCGCAGCTGCAGCGCCCGCCACTGCGCCTCGGAGGCATTCCAGGCGATGAAGTCGGCGGCGACGGCGCTGACCGTGACGTAATGCTGCGCGAGCGAAGCCTCATCCTGCCGATAGACCCTGCCGAGGAGCTTGCGCCGCCGATTCAACACCCCGCGGAGCCTGGCGAGTGTCCGGGTCTCGATGAACAGCTCCCGGGCCCGCCCGGCCACCTGCCACTCCTGCCAGAGGATGTCGAGATTCACCTGCTCGAGGTGCGCCTTGGCCGCGCTCTTGGCCGCGCCCCGCGTGATCAGCGCCTGAATGTCCTCCGACAGCAGGGCGTTGTATCCGGTGAGGAACGAGGACTTCGCGAGTCCGCCGGAGATCCGCGGATCGGGAAGGAGCCCCGCCTGTAGCAATTGCGCGCGCGCGATCCCCGCCCGCAGCCTCGCGGCTTTCAGCCGTGGATTGTCGAGCACGGCGAGCGTGACGATGTTGGTCTCGCTCAGCCCTTTCGCAAGCTCGAGCGGCTGGGGCTCGAGCCCCGGGATGCCAAGATCGCTCGCCGGCACCGTGAGAGCCGGTGCGCGGGCGAGATCGGGCCGGGTGGGCAGCGGTCGCGAGTGATAGGTTGCGCAGCCGGAAAGAAGCGATGCACAGACCGCCCCGATCCCGAGCACGCCGCACCGAACAGTGGCGGCGCGTCTCACGCGCGCCGCTGCCTGGCGAGCTGCCGCCGGCGCCAATGCAGATACAGCGCGGGGATCAGGTTCGTGCTGCGGATGGCGCTCCAGGCGAGCCCGCCCAGGATCACCACCGCGAGTCCCTGCTCCGGGGCGGCGCCCTGGCCAAATCCCAACGCCGTGGGCAACATCCCCAGCATCGCGGTGACCGCGGTGAGGACGATGGGGCGGAAGCGCACCTGGATCGCCTCGCGCACGGCGTGCTCGACCGGCATGCCCTGCGCCTCGTTCTGCTTCGCCCGATCGAGCAGGACGATGCTGTGACGCAGCCCGATGCCGATCAGTGTCAGGAATCCGATGATGCCGGTGACGTTGAGCCCCACGCCGCTCAGGATGAGAGCGATGGTGCCGCCGGTCACGGCGAGGGGTATCTCGAGCAGCAGGAGTCCCGGCACGAGGAGCCCCTCGAACTGCAGCATGAGGATGCCGACCATCAGCACGAAGGCGGCGATCGCGGCGAGGAGAAGCCCCAGGGCGGCGCGCTCGAGCTCGGCATAGAGTCCGCCGAACGTGACACGATACCCTGGCGGGAGCTTCAGGCCCGCGAGCGCGCGGTGCGCCGCGGCAATCGTGCCGCCGAGCGTTCCGGTCGGTGTCGCCAGGATGTCGAGCGCCCGGGCGCCCGCGATGTGGCGGATCTGGTTCGGCGTCTGCACGAGCTTCAGCCTCGCGAGCTCACCGAGCGGCGTCCAGCCGTGGGTGCGAATCGGCAGCCGGCTCAAAGCGCCGAGCGAGGTATGGGGCGCATCACCGAGGCGGATGTACAGGTCGAGCGGCACGTTGCCTTGCGGGACTTGCGCCAGAACCTCGCCGTTCAGGAGCGGGCCGATCTGGGAGTAAAGCTGCGCGGGAGTGAGGCCATAGGCTGCCAGCGCGGCCGCTCGCGGATCGATCTGCAGTTGGGTGACGGGGTAGCCGTCATTGTTGAACAGATTCGAGAGCGCCGGAATGGAACGCAGGCGGGCCGTGACTTCCTGGGCGAGGAGGCGCATCTCGCTCACCTTCGCTCCGAAGATGTGGACTACGAAGGGCTGCGGCAGTCCCGAGAGGCTCTCCCCCAGCCGCTCGATCGTGGGCGTATCCACCGAAAGCTGCACGCCCGGGAGCTTCGACTCCCGCTGGATCCGCTGCCCGATCCGGTCGAGCGCATTGACGCTTACCCCAGGCTTCAGAGCGACCATCATCTCCCCGGCGTAGGAGGGCTCGGTGTACGTCGTGGCGGCCGAGGAGCCGATCCGGGCATAGACGTGCGCAACGACGGGATCGGCCAGCAGCCGGTGGGTCATCTCGTTCACCGTCGAGCGGGTATCGAGCAGCGAGCTGCCGGGCGGCAGGGTGAAGGACTCGAGCAGCACCCCCTCGTTCGGCAGCGGCAGGAAATTGATCGGCACGAGCACGAGCCCCACCAGGCTCAGCAACAGCACGGCGAAGGTGATCGCGAGCGAGAGCCGCGGCCCGCGCGCGACCAGGTTGAAGAGCCGCTCGTTCCAGTGCCGGACCTGCTCGAGGGCGCGGCGGCCGCTGCTCGTCGCCGCCGCCGGACGCGCCTGGATGAAGCCGAGTCCGAGCGGGATCAGTGTGACCGAGACGAGAAGTGAGGCGAGCAGCGCGAAGGTCATCGCCAGCGAGAAGGGGATGAAGAAGAGTCCCACCAGTCCGCCGACGAAAAGAAGCGGCACGTAGATCGAGACGTTGGTCACCGTGCCGGTGATGTCGGGGATGACGATCGTTCGCACCCCGTTCCAGATTCCCTCCCAGTGCCCCTCGCCCCGCTCCCATTGGTGATAGATGCTTTCGAGAACGATGATCGCATCGTCGGCGAGCAGACCCACGGCGACCGTGAGCGCCCCTAACGTCATCAGATTCAGATTTTGGCCCGTGAAGTAGAGCGTCGCGATGGCGAGCGCGAGCGACAACGGGATGCTGAAGGCCAGCACCCAGATCCCGCGGCCGGCGCCGAGCACCCAGAAGAGCACCGCCACCGCCAGCGCCATGCCGATGAGGAGATTGCGCCCGAGGTCGACGCCGATGATGTGAACGATGTGACCCTGGTCGTAGATGCGGACCCAGCGCGCACCGTGCGGCAGCTCCCCGACGGTCTGCTGGAGAGTCGCTTGTACCTCCGTGGTGACCGATGTCGTCGCGGCGCCCGGCTGCTTGATGACGGTCAGTGCCACGCTGCGCCGGCCATCGAGCTCGACGGCATTGTGCGTCGGGATGGCCTCGCGCACGACGCGCGCCAGATCGCCGAGGCGTATCGGCCCGTCAGCGCCCGGGACCGCGATCGCCTCGACCTGAGCGATATGCACCGGAAGGTGTCTCGCCTCGATCAGCACATCGTTGTGACCCTGGGCCGTATAGCCCGCGGGCTTCAGGAGCACCTGGCTCCTGACAGCCGCCGCAATGGCGGCGACGGACACCCCGTAGCGGCGCAGCGCGCCGAGATCGGGCTGGATCCACAGCGCCTCATCACCCGCACCATAGACATTGACGAACTGCACACCCGGTAGCGCCCGCAGCGCCGGCGCGACGTAGGCGAGCACCGCGCGCTGCACGTCGGCCGGCGAGACGCCGGTGGGGATCCGCACCGTATAGTCCGCAACCTCGTTGATGGCGTTGCCCATGATCTGGGCGAGCGGATTCGCGGAAGCGGGCAGCTGGCCGCGCGCACGGTCGATCGCGCCGTTGACCGCCTGGAGGTCTTCCTCTGCCGTCGTGCTCCGCCGGAAGCGAACGTCGATCTCCACGACGCCATCGCCCATCTTGGAGCGGACGCCCTGAAGATCGGGAAGCGTCAGGATCTGCCCCTCGAGCGGATAGACGACGAGACTCTCGAGCTCGGTGGCCGTGCTTCCCGGCAGGTGCACGAAGACGCTGATCTGCGGGAAGTCGAACTCCGGCAGCACTTCCGTCGGGATGTGGACGAAGGCGTACGCCGCGTAACCGATGAGCGCGATGAGCACCATTGCCCACAGCAGCGGACGCATCAGCACGCGAGGGATGGGACGAGCCGCGGCGCCCATGAATCAGTTCGGCGGCGTGTATCGCTGCGAGATGCCGCGATGAAACTCGAGGAAGGCGTTCTCGACCACGACCTGCTCTCCCGGCTTCAGGCCTCGCGAAACGTAGGTCATCCATCCACGGGTGGGGCCTGGGACCACTTGCTGCCGGCGATCGCCGCGAGGGGTGCGCACCAGCACCCACCAGCGCGCCCGGTCGAGAATCAGCGCGCGGGTCGGGACCGCGAACAGGGGCCGGGTCGGGCCGACCAGGGTCACCGTACCCCACTGGCCGCTGCGCCATGAGGGGGCGAGCGCCGCGCTCTCCCGGCGGCCGTGCAACACGGGCAGCAAGCCCACCTGCTCGCCGCCGCCGGGCCCGAGCGCCCGAGATACGGTCTTCACGCGGACCGGTATCGCGCCGCCCGAGACCGGCTGGAACCGCCCCGTCATTCCAGGATGGAGACTCAGGGCTTGCGCGCCGTAGTAGGTGGCACTCAACCAGGGCCGGCGGGTCTGCAGCGTGAGAATGAGCTGGCCCGCGGCGACCTGCTCGCCGTCCGCGGCGTGAACCGCCAGTACCTGGCCCCTCGCCGGAGCGCGCAGTGTCAGAGTCTGCACCGCCACCTGCAGCTGGCCGCGAGCGGCCGCATAGGCGGCCTCGTCCGCGGCGAGTGTCTGCCGGGTCGCCAGTTGCGCGGCGAGCTTGTGACGATCGGCGGCAAGTTGGATGGACGCCGCGCGCAATGCGCTTTGGCGCTGGGCGAGCAGGCTGTGCGCCTGCGGACCGCCGAGAACGGCCAGCACCTGGCCGCCCTTCACCCGCTCCCCGGGCAACACCAGCCGTTGCACCACCCCGGCTTCCACCGCGCTCATCCGCATGACCGCGACCGGCCGGACCTCGCCGTAGGCGCGCAATGTCTGCGCGACGGGTTGGGCACGCACGGTGATCGTGGGCGCTTCCGATCCTGCGGCCGCGGACGCGGCGGATGGCGCCGGCGTCCGGGCGTGGGCCACGAATCCGCAGAGAAGCAGCAGCGGCGCCAGCGCGTCGCGCGCGCGACGCGCGGCAATTCTCAAGCGCTCATTCCGAGCAGCGGGCGCATGACGATCTGACCGTATACCATTCCCAACACCAACGCCGTGAGCAGCAGCGGGATCAACAGCAGGATCGCACGATCGATGCGCCCGAAGCCGGGCGTGGCGCCCCCGATCCGTTGCGGAAGCGGCTCGAGAAGCCGCGCCACACGCTTGCGCAGCGCGCCCGCGTCCCCGATCAGAGTCGCATGCGCGAGCTGAGTTCCCGTCAGGCGCACCCCCGGGTGCGGCTGCGTGAGCCGCTCGAGATAACGCACGGACCCGAGCACCGCGGCCGCGAGGTCCGCCCCGTCGGCGCCCTCGGCCCGCGCTTCATCGTCACGCGCCAGCTCGAGGGCCTCGAGCCAGATTTCCAGGCGCCTGCCGGCCCTGGGCCACGGCCACTGCAGATCCGTGACGAGCTGAGCCAGCCAGATGCGCAGCGGATCACGGTGGGCGGCGTGCGCGCGCTCGTGCGCCAGGGCCGCGCGGATGACACCGTCCTCGAGCTGCTTGGCGAGAAACGGGGAGAACACCACCTGCGGCTGGATGAGCCCGACCGTCGATACGCCGCAATCGATCGGAATGCGCAACAGCGACCACACCGCTCTCGCCGCCGCGCGCGCGAAAACGAGGCCGAACGGGAGCCATACCGCCAACAGCACCCAGCGGTCGAGCGGATCGCGCACCGGGTCCGGCTCGCGCAGCGCCCAACCGCACAGCCACGCCGCCACGAGGAATGTCGGCACCAGGGGATACCACAGGCCTCGCCAGCTCCTGCGCTCGAGATCCGCCGGCGAGCTGTCGGCGAAAGCGGCGGTCGGCCACCACACGAACGGCTGCAGCGCGACGCCGCCGAGCAGCATGATCAGGATCGAGAGCAGTGACTCACGCTCCATGCTTCGCCCTCCTGCGCGCGAGCACCGCGCGCTCGAGCTCCTCGAGCAGAGCCGGATCGGCATCATCCACCGCCTCGACCAGCGCCGCGACGGCCGCACGCGGCGTCGCTCCGAGCAGGCGGGTCACGGCGCTGCGCGCGCGTGCACGCTCCACCTCTTCCCGTGCCACGCGCGATCGGTAGACGAACGCGTTGCCTTTGCGCTGGCGTTGAATGAGTCCCTTCTCGCGCAGCCGATCGACCACCTTCGCCGTGGTGGTGTACACGAGGCCCTGCCTCGCGCCGAGCCGATCGTGCAGCTCCCGCACGGATGCCGCCCCGAGCTGCCACAGCTCCGCGAGCACGGCATACTCGAGGTCGTCCGCGGGCAGACGAAACGGTGTCATGGACCGATTCTACGACCGTCGTCGTAGATGGGCAAGCCGTTCCGCTCAGCCGCCGCCGAGCGGTGCCGTCGCCGTCGATCCGAGCAACACCCGCCCGTCCCAACCGGGGCTGCGAAGCTTCGGTCCGCGCTCGACCATGCGATGAGCCGGGATGTCGGCGGCCAGTCTGTCGCGGGGTCCGTCATACACCGGCAGCTGCTGCGTCGTCGTCAGGAACCATGTCGGCCGCTCGATGTGCTCCTCGGCCACCGTGCCGAGGAGGACCGGCACGGCCGGCGCGCCCGGCGCCGCCAACCTGACATCGGATCGCCACAGACGCAGCACGAGCCGCGCCTGCCCCGCGCGGCCGCCGGCGGGCAGCGTCAGCACCAACACCTCGGGCCGCCCGCTCTCCAGATGCGGCAGCACCGGCAGGCTCGCCAGGGGCGCATGAGGCTTGAGCCACGCCACCGCCGAGCGCAGGCTCCAGGGCACCGGCGCCTTCCAGCCGTCGGCCGCCAGCTCGCGCGCGAGAGCCGCCGCGGTGCCCGCCCACTGAACGGTCAGCGGCGCCCCGATCTGCCCGGCGAGATCGACGCGCCGCACCGGCAGCTGCGACCACCCCTCCCGCCACCACTGGGAGGCCGCCAGCGTCATGACCTGCGAGCGCCGCGCGTAGCGACGAATGTCCTTGGCGTGTTGCCGGCCGACGTGCACGGCACCGGTGAGCAGCAGCGCGAGGCCCGCCGCCGCGCAAAGCCCCCCGGCCCCGACCGGCCGGGGATTGCGGCGCACATAGGCGATTCCGAGGAAGGCCGCCCAGGCCGTGCCGAATGCGAGCCCCGCCAACACGTCCGACAGCCAGTGCGCTCCGAGATACACGCGCGAGAAGGCGATGGCCGCGACGAGGAGCGTGGCGAACGCCCCCATGAGCACCCGCCAGCGCGTCCTGACCTCCCATGCCACCAACACCGCGAGGAACCCGTAGAGCGCCGCGTTGGCCGCGGAATGCCCGCTCGGAAAGGCGAAGAACTCCCAGCCCGAGCTCACCTCATAGGGCCGCGGCAGCCGCAGGGTGAATTTCATGAGCAGCGTGAAGAGGCTGGTGGCGGCGAGCGCGGCCGCCAGATGAGCGGCCCCGCGCCAGCTGCGCCGCCAGAGGAGCCAGAGGATGGCCGCGGCGGCCACCGCCGCGATAACAGTCGGGTCGCCGAGCTCGGTGATCGCCACCATGGCCCGATCGACCCAAACGGTCCGCAACGCCTGCAGGAAATGGTAGACGGACTCGTTGGCTCGAACCAGCGGGTCCCCGGTGAGCACGTCCTGCAACACCCCGAAGAAGAGCCAGAGGCTCGCGCCGAGGATCGCCCCGAGGAGCACCAGCCCCGGCAGCTCTCTGCGAGTGGGATCGAGGATCGAGAGCAGCTGGCGGCCGAGCCAGGTGTCACGCCGCCGCGCCCAATCCCATAGCCGCTCCTCGGCTGCCGCGGTGAGCGGCGGCAGCCGCCGCACGGCGAGCCGCATTCCCCAGATGAGCGCCGCGAGCAGCACGATGAGGAGGGCCGCGAGCATCGCGAGCCGCCCCGCGACCGCGCCGAGCACGACGAGCGTCGCACCGATCGCGGCGCCGGCCAGGATGTGCACCGGCCCCCAGATCACCGCCGAGAGGACGTTCATGAGGTAAAAGCGCGCGGAGGACATCTCGAGGATGCCGGCGAGCAGCGGCACGATCGCCCTGACCCCCGGTGTGAAGCGGGCAATGAAGACACTCTTGCCGCCGTGACGCCGCAGGAACTGCTCGCCGCGATCCAGCATCGCCGGATGACGGCTGAACGGCCAGCGGCTGACGGCGGCGCGGCGGTAGCGGCGGCCGAGCCAGAACGCGAATCCATCGCTGATCACCGCGCCCGCCGTCGCGGCGGCAATCAGGGGCCCGAGGCTCAAGGCCCCCGTCGGCACCAGCGCGCTGATGCCGAGAATGATCGCGTCCCCCGGTACGAATGCGCCGAAGACGGGCAGCGCCTCCGACAGCGCGACCAGGAATATCACGCCATAGGCGAGATCCTGATGCGCCCGGGAGAATGCGACGACCGAGTCGACGAGCGAGGCCAGCATGTTGTCGATGCCCGCGGAAACCCCCTAGCCTAGCGCATGACGCTGCCGGAACGCGGCGCGGCCTCGACGGCTCCATCCTTGACGGCGGGCCGGGCGCACGAGTCCAATCGCGGGCTTCGCGCCTCGAGACCGCTCCGTGCCGCTGATTCATGCGACTGTCGCCGCCGAGACGATCTGGCTGATTGCCGCTCTGGCGGTCGTCGGCATCATCAGCCGCCCGTGGGGACTGCCCGAAGCCGTGTGGGCGGTCGCGGGAGCGGCCATGCTCGTGCTCGGCTCCCTCATCTCCCCGGGCGAGGCCTGGACCGCGGTGCGCAGGGGAACCGACGTCTACCTCTTCCTCGCCGGCATGATGGTGCTCGCGGAGCTCGCGCGGACCGAGGGGCTCTTCGACTGGGTGGCGGCGGTCGCCGTGCGTTGGGCGAGGGGCTCGCCGCGGCGGCTCTTCGCTCTGACCTATGCCGTCGGCATCGTGGTCACCGCCTTCCTCTCGAACGATGCGACCGCGGTCGTGCTGACGCCGGCGGTGTATGCGGCCGCGCGTCAGGCTCGCACCGAGCCGCTGCCGTATCTGCTCGTCTGTGCGTTCATCGCCAATGCCGCGAGCTTCCTGCTGCCGATCTCCAATCCCGCGAATCTCGTGGTGTTCGCGAGTCACATGCCCGCTCTGGCGCTCTGGGTCGAGCGATTCACTCTGCCGTCGGTGGCGGCGATCGCGGTGACCTACATCGTGCTGCGCGCGACCCAGAGCCGGGCGCTCACGAGGCGGCAGGCCGCTTCGGTGGCGCTGCCGCCGCTCACCCGCGGCGCCAAGCTCGCGGCCTGCGGCATCGCCCTCACGGCCGTGGCGCTCCTCGCGGCCTCGGCGGCCGGGCTCGAGCTCGGCTTGCCGACGTTCATCGCCGGCATGTGCGCCACGGCGCTGGCGCTGCTCCTCGACCGGCGGCCGCCGTGGGACATCGTCAAGGGAGTGTCGTGGGGGGTGTTGCCCCTCGTCGCGGGTCTTTTCGTGCTCGTCGCGGGTCTCGGGCGCACCGGCATGCTGGCGGCGCTCGGCGCGGGGCTCGAGCATCTCGCGCGGGGTCCGGGCTATGGAGCCGTGCTGGCCGCGGGCGGCAGTGTCGCTGCCGCGTGCAACGTCATGAACAACCTGCCGGTGGCGCTGATCGCGGGCTCCGTCGCCG
>JABBNZ010000037.1 GCA_019352035.1 Pseudomonadota bacterium
ATCCACACCTTCTGCCCCACCGAGATCGCGCTCGCCGTGAGCGCGCCTCCCGACTGGCCCTGCTCGGCGACGGCGGTGCCGGACCCGATGGTGACGGCCACCTGGGTCTTGAAGCTCACGCCCTCTCGTCCGGAGACGGGACGGAAGACGATTCCGTTGCCGACGGTGAGCGTGTTGCCGCTACGCGCGAGCACGGTGCCCTGCACCGCGTTCGTGGTCGATCCGTCGACGTCCTCGCCGACAAGCACCTGCGTCGCGGTGAACGTGCCGGCGGTGGAGCTCCACGCGCCGTAGGCGGATGTCAGGGTGCCCGCGGTCAGCGTGGCGAGCTGCGTGAGGCCGGCGCTGCCGGTATAGCTCTGGCCGTTGATCAGGTACGTCGTCGTGCTCGTGGTCGCGACCGTGACCTGCCCGGTCGTATCGTCCTGATCGACGAAGGGACGCACGTTCACGACGTAATTGCCCAGGCTCGTGCTCACACTGACCAGCGGGCCGCGCACGTGGAGCTGCTTTTGCGCATCCGGAGCCAGGCTCGCCGTCAGCACCGGGTTCACCGTGACGGTGATCGGATTGGCGGTGAGATCCACCGTGTTGGAGGCGAGGAGGTTGAAGTCGAGGGCGAGGTTTGAGATCGCGCCGGAATTGACGACGAGCTGACCATCGGAGTTCAGGGACAGCTTCAGCGTCACCTGCCCGGTGAGCGGCTGGCCCGTCGCGCCGTTGAGAATGCCGGCCGCGGGCACCGTGACATTGCCGGTGCTGGTCGCGACGACGATGGTGGCGCCGGTGTAATCGAGAGTGAGCGCCGCCGAAACGTAGCGTCCCGCCGGAATCTGATCCGCGCTCACGATCTCGGAGAGGTTCACGAGCTGCGCGAAATCGACCTGCGTCGTGACGGGAACCGTCTGCACGACCGTCCCGTCGGCGCGCGTCAGCGTCAGGGAGTCGACGTTGACGATGTAACTGACGAAGTCACCCGGCGCATCGGTGAGCGACACCATCGCGGTGCCGCAGCCGCTGCAGGTCTGCTGCGCCGTGGAGACGCTCGGCGCCGGCGCGCTCGCGACGGAGGATGAGGATCCCGCGGAGCCGGAGCCGCAGCCTGCCAGTGTCAGGGCCCCGAGTGCGCAGAGAGTCCAGGCGGCGAGAGTACGGCGAGCGATGCTCATGGCGATGGGCCTTTTTGCGGGTGGGACCGTCGAGCGCCGGCACAATGCCGACGCTCGAGCAGCCATTCTAGAACGCTTGAGCTCAGCCTTGGAAACTGTCGTCGGACACAGACGATCAATTGACCGTCGTGCTGACTTCGGAGGACAGCGGGCTCTCCGTGCCCTGGGAATTCACCGCGGCGACCGAGAAGTAGTACGTACCCGGGTTGAGATTGCTGACCACGTAGGTGGCGATTCCCGGATTATTGACCGTGACGCTCTGCGTGTATTTCCCCGACGCCGTGCCGTAATGGATGTGGTAGCCCGCGAGATTCGCGAGCGGAGTTCCGTCCGTGTTCTCAGTCGGCGGCGTCCAGTTGAGCGTCACGTTGCCGATGCTCGCCGTGGGAGGAGGGCTGTTGGCCGGTGCCGAGCCGGCGGCGCCCGTCGGTGGGGTCGAGGCCGGTGCCGAGCCTGTGGAGCCTGCCGATGAGCTCGGCGCCGATATCGAGCCCTGAGGCGATGTCGATGCCTGCGTCGGCGCCGAGCTCGCCGCCGCCGCCGGGCCGGCTGCCGATGCGCCGCTGCCGCCGCAACCCGAGAGTGCCAGACCGAGCGCCGCGATGGCGCAGAAGTATGCTGCGCGGTGCGACCCGCGCCCCCGAATGAAGTCGATCATGTTGATTCCCCGAACCGTGCCACCCGTTGCCGGTCAGGGGCGGGCGGACTCAGTCAGGGGATTGCGCGAAGCGTCGACCGACGACGGGGCCGCTTCTTCACGAGGCTGTCAGCTTGCCCTGCGCGCTCGTGCGCGCAAGGCTCAGGACCACCCCGGCAACCCCGCTGTCATAGGCTCCTCGCCGTTAGACCGGAAGTTTTGCGCCCCCGCCTTTCGACGGGTTTGCCTTTGTCTACTGGCCGAAACCGGCCTGGGGCCGTTTCGGCAATCTCTGTATGCGCTCTGTCGGCGTCGCGGGCGAAAGGCGGCTTTCGCCCGCGGCTCGCGTCAGGAGCGTGCACGGAGCTATTGCAACGGTCGTGCCACCGGTGCCGCCTGTCTAAAATTCCAGATATTTCATAAAGTTAGCTATTGCGCCGCACCCCGCCCCCGCCCTCTAGCGTCGGCTCGGCACGACAGCCGCGGCTCCCGGGCGCGCGCGTATTGCACTAACAGCCTGATTCCTGCGCGAAAACCCTCGTCGCCGATGGCCGACGCCACCGTCGCGCCGGGGCAGCGGCCGCCGCTCGCGCGCGGAACGATTCGGTTGCGCCTGCGTTTGGGCTGGGGTGGTGCGCCGCGCCACCGCTACGCATTTGTCGCACCGAAGCCTGCTAAACGCATGACCGCTCTCATCACGAGCCTGAAGTATCTCGGCGTCAGCGATCGGCTGGTTCGCCGCAACGCCCTCTGGTACGCGCGCCCGCGACGGCTGCTCGCCGAGTTCGAGCAGCTCGATGCCGCCGCGAGACAACGATGGCGCGAGCAGCGTCTGCAGCGGATTCTCGCGGCGGCCGCACGCACCGCTTACGGCCGGCGGCTCGGCGCGCCCGGCGCTCTCGCGCACTGGCCCGTTCTCGAGAAGGAGACTCTGCGAGCCGAGCCGCAGGCGTTCCTCGCCAGGCCGGCGTGGCTCGCCATAGCCGCGAGCACCAGCGGCACGAGCGGCACGCCGCTTTCCCTCAGGCGATCGCTGGAGAACGTCGCCTATGAGCAGGCGGTGCTCGATCATCTGCTCGCGGGCGCGGGGGTCTCGCCGAAGACCTGCCGGGCGGGGGTGCTGCGCGGCGATGACATCAAGAGTCCGGCCGATCGCGAGCCGCCGTACTGGCGCCTGGCGAGCTCCGGGCGGCGGCTCGTCTTTTCCTCCAATCACCTTGACCGCGACACCGTCGGCGCGTTTGTCGAGGCGCTGCGGCGATTCGCGCCGGATGTGATCTTCGCCTACCCCAGCGTGCTCGACTCGCTCTGTTCCCTCATGCTCGAGCAGGGGCTGTCGCTGCGTGTCGGGCTCACCGCCTGCGGCTCGGAGGTCCTCACCAAGGCCACGACCGAGATGGCGCGCGCCGCCCTGGCGACCCGCGTGATCGGCTACTACGGCCAGGCCGAGCGTGTTGCCTGGGCGTCCGGCGATCCGTCTCACGGCTTCCGATTCCTCCCGTCCTACTCCGTCAACGAGCTGCGCTTCGTCGAGTCCTCCGCCGACCTCGACTCCTACGAGATCATCGGCACGGGCCTGTGGAACACGGCCATGCCGCTCGTGCGCTACGCCACCGGCGACAGGATCCGGCTGCGCAAAGGCGCGAGCCCGGCGGAGGTCGCGGACGGCCGGGAGCGTTTCGCCGAGATCGTAGGGCGAAGCGGCGACTACATCCTCTCGCCCTCGGGAGGGCGCCTGCTCGGCATCGATCACATCCCGCGGGGCGTGCCGCACGTGGTGCGCTCCCAGTTCATCCAGGAGTCGCCGAACTCCGTGAGGCTGCTCGTCATCGCCGCGCCGGGATTCGACGACGCCTGCCGCAAGCTCCTTTTGAGACATGCGAGCCTGAAGCTGCCGACTTCGATGATCATCACCGTCGAGACCACGACGCAGCTCGTGCGCAACGCCGCCGGCAAGGCGCCGTTGGTGGTGCGCAGTTTCGAGACGCCCGGCCGAGCCAACGCCGAGACCGCACCATGAAACAGATCGCCCAATATCAGGACGGCCGGATCGAGCTGCAGGACGTGCCCGTTCCCACGGCACCGCCCGGCGGTGTGCTGGTTCGCCTGACGCACTCCGTCATCAGCGTCGGCACCGAGCGGATGAAGCTCGAGCAGGCGCGCATGAATCTGCTGCAGAAAGCACGCGCGCGGCCCGACCAGGTGCGCAAGGTGCTCGAGTCCGCGCGCACCCTCGGCTGGCGGGCGGCGCTCGAGAAGGTCCGCAACCGCCTGGAAATGCCAACCCCGCTCGGCTACAGCGCCGCTGGCATCGTGGAGGCGGTCGATGCCGCCAACACGCGCTTCCGCGCGGGCGAGCGCGTGGCGATCGGCGGCGCCGAGTGCGCCTACCACGCGGAGCTCGTTGCCGTGCCCGATCTGCTCGCCGCGCCCATTCCGCAGGGCGTGGAGAACTGGCAGGCCGCCTACACGACCGTGACCTCCATCGCGCTGCAGGCGGTGCGACAGCTGCAGCCGATGCTCGGGGAGCGCGTGCTGGTGATCGGCCAGGGCCTGGTGGGCCTTCTGGTCACGGCGCTGCTGCGGGCGAGCGGCGCGCAAGTGATGGGCGTCGATGTCGCGCCTGCGCGTCGGCCGCTCGCCCTCGCCATGGGCGCGCAGCGAGTGGTGATCGCTGGGCAACAGGACCTCAAGCACGAAGTGCGGGACTGGACGGCGGGCTACGGCGTCGATGCGGTGATGTTGGCCACGGCCTCCTCCAGCAACGCGCCGACCGAGCAGGCGCTCGAGGCGCTGCGCGACCGCGGCCGGATCGTCGTCGTCGGCAAGACCAAGGTGGATCTGCCCTGGGAGACGGCGTACCTGAAGGAAATCGAGGTGCGCTACTCGCGCAGCTACGGCCCCGGCCGCTACGACCCGGCCTACGAGTGGGCGGGGATGGATTATCCGATCGGCTACGTCCGTTTCACCGAGCAGCGCAACTTCGAGACCTGCCTCGAGCTCATGCGCTCGGGCACGCTCGATCTCGCGGCACTCACGACGCGCCGGGCGCCCTTTGCGCAGGCGCTCGAGGTCTACGGAAAGCTCCTCGGGGAAAGCGGCGCGTCAGAGGCGGGCGTGATCCTCGAGTACGATCCGAAGGCCGCAGCTGCGAGCCCGCCGGTGCTGCGCGCCGTGCCGCGAGAGCCGGTGGAGACGGAGACGGTGGGGCAGGGCGCTGCGGCGGCGCCCGTCCCGCCGGCCGCCGCGCCAACACGCCGGCTCGATACGCCCGTGACCCGCCTCGATGTCATCGGCGCCGGCAACTTCGCGCGCACCATGCTGCTGCCGCACCTGGCGGGGAAAATCCCGCTCGGCACGGTCGTGAATCACACCGCGCTCAGCGCCAACCACGCGCGCGCCAAATTCGGCTTCGCCCACGCCGAGACCAGTCACGAGGGCGTTCTCGCCGACGACGCCCGCGCCGCCGTCCTCATTGCCACGCACCATCACTTGCACGCCAGGCTCCTCGTCGCAGCGCTCGCCGCCGATCGGCAAGTCTTCATCGAGAAGCCGCTGTGCCTCACCCGGGGGGAGCTCGCCGACATCGAGGCGGTGCTGGCGGGCAGCGGCGGCTCGGTGCTCGTCGGCTTCAACCGGCGCTTCGCCGGCGCCGCCGTGGCGCTCAAACAGGCGCTGCGCGCGGTTCCGGGGCCGAAGACGGCAAGCTTTCGCGTCATGGCCGGCCCGCTCGATCCGTCGAGCTGGTATGCCAACCATGCCGAGAGCGGCGGCCGCGTGCTCGGCGAGGCCTGCCACTTCCTCGATTTCTTCTGCTTCCTCTTCGACTCGGCTCCTGTGCGGGTGAGCGCCCAGGCGGTCTGGCCGACCAAGGGGCGCCTGCCGTTCGCCGACAGCATCACTGCGCAGGTGGAGTTCGCTAACGGCTGTTGCGGCCAGCTCATCTACTCGGCGGAGGGCGACTCGACCTGGCCGAAGGAGGTGTGCACGGTCTTCGGGGCCGGTCTCGTCGCCGAGATCGTCAATTTCCAGACGCTCGCGCTGCACACGCGGCGGCGCCGCGCCACTCACCGCTATCAGGGCAAGGGGCACCCCCAGGAGATGGCGGCCTGGGCCGCCTTTCTGAGAGGGGAGGCGCCGCACCCCGTGCCCTTCGAGGAGACGCGGCGCTCGACACTGCTCTCGCTCGCCACGCTCGAGGCGCTGCAGAGCGAGCGCACGATCGACCTCAGTTGACCGTGGTGCTGACCTGGGCGGAGAGAGGACTCTCGGTGCCCTGCGCATTGACCGCGGAGACCGAGAAGTAGTACGTGCCCGGCGAAAGGTTGTCGACCACGTAGGTGGCGATGCCCGGATTCGAGACGTTGACCGTCTGCGTGTAGTTGCCGGAGGAGGTTCCGTAGTGGATGTTATAGCCGGCGAGACTGGTCAGCGGCGTGCCGTCGGTGTTCTGCGTCGGTGCCGTCCAATTGAGCGTCACGGCGCCGATGCTCGCGGTCGGCGGATTGCTGCCGCTGCTGACCACAGTGCTGGAAGTGGCGGCCTGCGCCGTCGATGCTGCGCCCGCGGCCGCCGAGCCCGCGGCCGCCGAGCCGCCGCCCCCCCCGCCGCCGCAGCCTGAGAGTGCGAGCCCCAGCGCTGCGACGGCACACAGATAGACCCCGCGGTGCGACCCGCATCTCCGTTTGGCGTTCGTCATGATTCCCCCGAACAGTTCGACCCATTGCCGGCATCGCGGGCGAGAACCACAGTTCGGGAGATTGCTCGAAGCCTTCAGCCGCAGCGCGGCCGTCTTCACGAGGGTGCCTTTCTGCGCTGCGCGCTCGCGCGCCCAGCATCAAGACCGCCCCGGCAACCCCGCTGTCATAGGCTTCGCGCCGTTAGACCGGAAGTTTTGCGACGCCCGCCTTTCGACGGGTTGTGCCCTTCGCGCCGCCGAGTGCGAGTCGGCTGCGCGCGAGAGCAGTTGCAACAGGTGTGCCAGGGGCGGCTGAGTGCGGAAAGCACGTACGCAAGATGCGCAAGCGCAAGCGTGACGGGGTGAGCGGTGCGTCACATTCGTCGGCCCGCGCAGACACCTGACGCTTGCTTCAGCGCGGCGATTTTACTAAATGCATGAATCGTGGGAGGAATCCGGCCGTCGCGGATGGCCGACAGGACGGTCACCCGACGTCAGGGCTATAAAGTCCCGACGGCGCCCGGGTCCGGGCGCCCACCCGCTCTTTTGCCCAGTCAAAGGCCAGGAGCGCCGCTTGCTTCGTCTGAGCCGCCCGGGGGCATGTCACAGGCTGCCGGAAGGCTCCACGCGGATGAAGCGGATGAAGATGACGAGCGAAGCACTGTCGTTTCCAAGAAGCTTCTCGATCGCCCTACTGGCACTGCTCGAGGCCATGGCGGCGCCGGCGATCTCGGCGGGCCTGCTCTACGGGTTGTGCATCGTCTACGACGCG
The DNA here is from genome assembly GCA_019352035.1 of Pseudomonadota bacterium. Classification (GTDB taxonomy): domain Bacteria; phylum Pseudomonadota; class Gammaproteobacteria; order Steroidobacterales; family Steroidobacteraceae; genus 13-2-20CM-66-19. The sequence continues at coordinate 7,257 of JABBNZ010000037.1, forward strand.
AACTTCAAGGGCTTCTATGTCGTCCTCGCGTTCCTCGCGGCGACGCTCTCAGTCCTCCTCCCGCCGCCGCGTCCGCGAGCGTACGAGGGTACCTCGCAGCTCCTCGCGCCGACATTGCCGATCGCGCGCCGGGTGGTCGTGCGCTGGATGGTGATCGTGGGCATTCTGCTCGCCGTCGGCTTCATAACCAAGTACTCGGGCGACTTCTCGCGCAAGGTGGTCGTGTGCTGGATCGTCGCGACGCCGGCGCTGGTCATCCTCGCCTCGCTCTTCCTCCAGGAGCTCAGGCGCCATCTGATGTACGACCCGGCCATGGTCCGCCGCGTCGCGTTCGCAGGCTACAACGAAGTCAGTCAGGCGCTCGCCCGGCGGATCGCGGAGACCGCGGAGCTGACCGGCCTGAAGGTCGAAGGCTTCTTCGACGACCGCAGCGCCGACCGGTTGGGCCTCGCCGGACGCGCCCGCCTCCTCGGGCACCTACCCGATTTGGCTTCCTACGTGAAGCACCGCCGCGTCGACGTGGTCTTCATCGCATTGCCGGTGCGCCACATCCAGCGCGTCATGCAGCTTCTCGACCAGCTGCGCGATACCACCGCGTCGATCTATTACGTTCCGGACATCTTCGCCGTCGATCTCATCCAGGCGCGTAGCGGCGAGCTCTTCGGCATTCCGGTGGTCGCGCTGTGCGAGACGCCGTTCTGCGGGTACCGTGGTGTTGTGAAACGCATCACGGACATCGCCCTCGCGCTCTCGATCCTGATTATCGCCTCGCCGCTCATGCTGGTGCTCGCGGCCATGGTGAAGTTTTCATCCCCGGGCCCGATCTTCTTCCTGCAGCGCCGCCACGGGCTCGACGGGCGGGAGATCATGGTGTGGAAATTCCGCACCATGAACGTGGTCGAGGACGGCGAGCGCATCGTCCAGGCGCGCAAGCACGATCCGCGCATCACGCGCGTCGGGCGATTCATGCGCCGCTACTCGCTCGATGAGCTGCCGCAGCTCATCAACGTGCTGCAGGGGCGCATGAGCCTGGTCGGGCCGCGGCCGCACGCCGTGGCGCACAACGAGGAATATCGCAAGCTGATCAAGGGCTACATGATCCGACACAAGGTGCCGCCGGGAATGACGGGCCTCGCGCAGGTCAACGGTTGCCGCGGCGAGACCTCGCGCATCGAAGAGATGCAGGCGCGCGTCAACTACGACCTCGAGTACCTCAGGCGCTGGACGCCGCTGCTTGACTTGAAGATCCTCCTGCTCACCGCCGTACGGCTGGTGCGAGACGAGAAGGCGTATTGATGGAGCGTTGGCTGAAGGGGGTTTCCTCGCTCTTCGAGGTCACCGATCCGCGCACGCGCGGTGATCGTGGGACGCTCCTCGCCCTGGCTGCGATCGTCGCCGTGGGGGCTTTCGTCCGCTTCTGGGGCCTGGGCAACGTCGGGCTTCACGGAGACGAGAAGACGATGGTGCTGCCCGCGCTGCATTTGCTGCGGTACGGCACGCCCGACATGCCGTCCGGGTTTCTTTATCCGCGGGCGGTCGCGCAACTGTACCTGATGGTGGCATCGGCCCGGGCCTTCGGCGTGAGCGATTGGGCCTGGAGGTTTCCGTCGGCCGTCTGCGGCGTGCTCCTGATCGCCCTCACCTGGACCGCCGGCCGGCGCTTCCTCGAGCCGCGCTGGAATCTCGCGCTCACGGCCGCCGTCGCGCTCCTCCCGGGCTTCATCGCCGATGCGCAGACGGCGCGGATGTACGTCTTTCTGGTCACCGGGGTCACCGGCTTCATCGCGCTCGTCTTCGCGTGGGAGCGGACCGGACGGAACGCGTTCCTGCTCGCGGCCGTCCTCGAGATGGGTGTGAGCATGGAGTTTCACACGCTGTCGATCTTCGCCGCGTGGATGTGCTTCCTGCCAGGCCTGCTGAGCGGCGACCGCCGCAAGCTGTGGTGGGGTGCGGCGGCATTCGCGCTCATCGCGCTCGAGTTCCTCGCCCTGAATCACTGGATCGGGCTCGAGTACCCGCACCACATGGAGACCTCGATCCCGGCCGCCGTGCCGAATGCGCCGCGCGCGCCCAACGCGCCGCAGCTCGACCCTCTCTGGCCGCTGCTCGCCGCGCTGCCCGCCGTCGCGCTCTCGTGGTTCGCGATCCGCTCGCGCGGGCTCCTTCCCGTGGCGCTCCTCGCGGCGAGCCTGTTGGCGCAGCTCTGGCGGCTCGACCACTTGGCCATTCTCCTCATCGTGGCGGCGCTCGTGGTGGCGCGGCGCGCCGGCCCGCTGCCGGCGAAGCGCCTGGCGCTCTACCTGGGCGTCTGCGTGCTGCTCGCGCTGGCCCAGGTCGGATACCTGTGGGCGCACCGGGCGGGCACGCTGTCGCAGATCCTCGGGCTGCTGCTCGGCTGGCCGAGCGTGCGCGCGTTCATGGAGATCTCCCGCTGGTCGGTGGCGGCGATGTTGGCGGCCGCCTGCGGGGCCGCCGCCGCGCTCTGGCGGCTCGCCCACCGCCAGCGCGTGCCGGACCACGTGCTCTTCTTCGCGCTCGGGGTGTGGATTCCACTGCTGCAGATCGGCTGGTTCCGGTGGGATCCCGCGCCGCGCTACACCGAGGCGCAGGTCATGCCGCTGCTCATCGCGGCGTTTGCGAGCGCACGCTGGGCCGCCAGGGCCCTGGCGGGCGTCGCGCACCGCTGGGCGGCGCCGGCGCGCCGGCCCGCGTGGGGCGCGGCGGTCGCCACGATCTTCTGCCTGCTCATCATCGACCCGGCGCAGCTCCCGGCCGCGGTCGATCCGACGTATGCCCACTATCCCGATCACAAGGGCGCGGCGGAGTTCGTGGAGTCGCTGCATCCGAAGCCCGACGACATCATCGTGGCCGAGGACGCAGTCATGCAGACCTATTACCTGGGACACGTCGACTACTGGCTGATGAACAAGGAGGTGGCGGCCGAGTTCATGCACAAGGTCGACGGCAGGTGGGTCGATGAGTACACCAACACGCCGCTCATCGGCTCGGGCCGACAGCTGCAGCGCCTGGTGGCGAGCCGCGACCGAGGCGCCATCTACGTCATCGGCAGCGGCGAGAACATGCAGGACGGCCGCAAGCTCATGCGCGGATTGGGCATCGCGCAGGAGCTGAAGTCGCCGGCGTTCCACCTGATCTTCGTCGGCCGCGACGGACTGACGGACGTCTGGAAGGTCAACGCCCCGAAGCACCCGCTGGAGGCGGCGGCGCCGTTCACCGCATACGGCGCCGGCAAGCGCGCGCCGGGCACCGCCGCGCCGCCGCCGGCCGCGGCGCCCAGGTGAGCGCATGGCAGGCATCGGAAACCGGGCTGCGATCCTGACGCTGGCGCGGATCGCCAATTACGGGCTGATGCTGATCAGCCCCATCATCCTGGTGCACCTGCTCAGCGTCGCGCAGTTCGGCCGCTATCGCGAGTTTCTCCTCTACGCCTCGGTGATGCAGTCGCTCGCGCTCTTCTCGATCGACGACAGCCTGCTTTATTTCATCCCGGCTCATCCGGCGAGCCGCTGGCGGATGGTGCGCCAGACCGCCGGGCTCACCGCCTGCAGCAGCCTGCTCGCCGTCGCGGGCCTCGTGGTGTTGGACTTCGCGACCGGCGGCCGCATGGTCGGCTCGCTCCTGGTGCCGATCTGCCTCTACACGCTCTTCATCGTCAACCTGAGCTTTTGGGACTGGTTCTGGGTGGCCACGGACCGCCCGGCGTTGATCTTTGCCTATAGCTCCGTCCGGCTCGCCGCACGCGTCATCGTGGCAACAGTGACCGCGGCCCTGACGCACGACGTGCGCGCGATCATCTGGGCGCTGATCGCACTCGAGGGGGTGCGGCTCCTGGCCGTGGCCGTCGTCATGATGATCGTGGACCGCGGCGCGGCGGAGCCGCCTCTCGAGGACCCGTGGCGCGAGCAGTTGAGGTTCTGCGTGCCCTCCGGTACCGCCTCGGTGCTCGCGATGCTGAACCGGAACTTGAGCAGCCTCGTGGTCGCGAAGGCGCTCGGCGCCGTGGCGCTCGCGCTGTACGCGATCGGCAGGTTCGGAGAGCCGGTGGTGGAGACGCTGCGCAACTCCGTCTCCGCCGTCGTCCTGCCTGAGATGGTCCGGCGCGACCGCGACTCGCGGCAGGCGTCGCTTGCGCTCTGGAAGCGGGCGACGGTGGTGAACGCCATCGTGCTCTTTCCTGTGGCGGTGGTCGTAGAGCGCTTCGCGCGCCCCCTGGTCATTGCGGTCTTCGGCCGCGGCTATGCCGAGGCGGCGCTCATTCTGCAGATCTACATGGTGGGCATGCTGCGCGAGTGCTTCGACTTCGCCCCGGCGCTGCGCGCGATTAACGTGACCCGCCCGCTGGTCGAGAGCAACGTGGCCTCGCTCGTGGCCTGCGGCATCATGCTCGCCATCCTGGTGCCGCTCGGTGGCGTCGCCGGCGCGATGACGGCATTCGTGATCGGCATGGTCGTCGATGCGGTCTGGCTCGGCTGGAGCGCGATGCGACACTACGGCGTGAGCCTCGGCGAGCTCATCCCCTGGGCCCGCATGGGCGGCGTCACCGCCGCGGCGGCGATCGCGGCCACGGTGCTCGTCGCCTCCGACTGGACACGTATGTTCGGTCCGGGCGGCCTCGCGCTCGGCGGCGTCGCGCTCGGCGGTACCGTCTACCTGGCGGTCTTCGCGCTGCTGCTCCTCGCGCTGCGCGTACCGGAGGCCTATGACCTGATCGCCTGGGCGCGGCGACTCGTGCCCACTTTCACCGCCGCTTCCCGCAAGGCCTGATCCATGCGCATGCTCTTCGTCCTGCTGATCGGCACCCTCGCCGCGAACGATATCTTCAAGGCAGGCATGAGCCTCGGGCCCGGTTTGAGCGTCAAGAACGCGCTCCTCTACCCGATCGCGCTCGGGCTGCTCTTTCGCATGGCGCTCACCGGCCGCTTCCGCATGCGCCTGCCCATCGTCAATATGGCGTTCATCCTGTGGGTGACCTACGCCATCCTGACATGGGTCGTGTGCGTCACGGTCATCCACTATCCGGGCTACGCTCCGCTGCAGATGGCGATCTCGCTGAAGTCGGTGCTCGTCGACTCCGTGCTCTTCTTCTTCATCTACTTCTACGGCGTTGAGAGCGAGCAGGATTTCTTCTTGTTCACGAAGACGCTCGCCTTCTTCATCGGCCTCGCCAACATCCTGACGCTCGCCGACGTGGCCGGCCTCGTGCATCTCGGCATCACGATCGGCAGCGCCGGTGTCGAGGCCGGCCGGGTGTTCGGGGCGTTCGGCAACGCCAACGATTCCGGGGCGGTCATCGTCACGCTGCTGCCGATGATCGTCGCCGTGGCGACCTTGAGCCGCGGCCCGGCGAGGATCTACTGGTACGCGAGCGCGATCGCCTCGCTCGCGGTGCTGGTGCTCGGCGTCTCGCGGTCGGCCTATGTCGGGCTGGCCATCGGCTATGCGGCCGCGGTCTTTCTCTGCCGGCGCTGGTTGCCGGCCTCGAAGGTCGTGGCGTGGACGCTCATCGGGGTCACGTGCTTCGTGATCGCCGCGGGCGTCGCCGCCGTGCTGATGCCCGGGATCGCGCAGGTATTCGTCCAGAGGCTGTTCAACCAGTCGATGGCGTCCTCGATCAGCGTCGCCTCATCCGGCCGCACCACGATCTGGATGGACGCGATCTCCACCATGATGGCCCATCCGATCACGCTCCTCACCGGCTTCGGCTGGAACGTTTATCACACGATGTTCGTGCTGGTCACCCACAATTACTACCTGGACCAGTGGTTCGGACTCGGCCTGATCGGGCTCTTCTCGTTCCTCACCATCCAGTACCAGACCGTGGCCACCGGCCTGCGGGCGATCGTGCTGGCGGCAGGTCCGCTCCGGCCTTACATGATCGCGCTTGTCTTCGGCATGCTCGGGCTCGCGGTTTGCCTGGTCTTCGGCAATCTCGACCAGCCGTGGTGCTACGTCTGGGTGTATGTCGGGCTCACGCTGCGCATGGCGGCCGACATCATCGAGAAGGCGCAGAAGGGCGTCGCGGCGGGCGCCGTCCAGACCGCCGGGCGTGCGCCGGCCGCACCCGGCCCGGCCCGGCTGCCTGGCCTTCCCGCCCGCACGCCGCACCGCATCCGCACGCTGAGGTCCCAATGAGCATGACCACCGAGCACGATTCCATGCCGATCACCAGGCTCGCGAGCACGCACCGGGAGGAGATCGAGCGCGGCGAGCGCTTCGCGTTCGGCGATAACTGGCGCCGGTATCTGGAGCGGCTCGATGACGGGAGGATCGAGCAGGCCGTCGCGAGCCTGCGGGCGATGCTCGACACCGACACGCTGCGTGGCAGGTCCTTTCTCGACATCGGCAGCGGCAGCGGCATCTTCTCGCTCGCGGCCAGGCGGCTCGGCGCGCGGGTGCTCTCGTTCGACTACGATCCGGCCGCGGTGAGGTGCACGCAGGAGCTCAAGCGACGACATTTCGAGCATGACGAGGGCTGGCAAGTCCGGTCGGGCTCGGCCCTCGACCGGGAGTTCCTCCACGGCCTCGGCCGTTTCGACATTGTCTATTCCTGGGGCGTGCTGCATCACACGGGCGACCTGTGGGCAGCCCTTGCGAATGTCGCCGGCAACGTGGCCCCTGGCGGGCGGCTCTACATCTCCCTCTACAACGACCAGGGCTCGCCATCGCGACGCTGGACGACCGTCAAGCGGATCTACAACAGGCTGCCTGCGCCGCTGCGGGGTCCTTTCGCCGTGCTCGTCTATGCGCCGCTCGAGCTGCGGAAATTCCTGGTCACTCTCGTCAGGGGCCGGCCGCAGGACTATTTCGCCGCTATCCGCAACTACGGCGATCGCGGGATGAGTTGGTGGCGGGACCAGGTCGACTGGATCGGCGGTTATCCGTTCGAAGTCAGCAAGCCGGAGGCGGTGTTCGATTTCTACCGGTCGCGTGGCTACACGCTCCTCAAGCTCAAGACCTGCGGCGGCGGCCACGGCTGCAACGAATTCGTGTTTCGGGAGGGGGAATGATGTCGGGCCATGCGCTTCGCAGAGGGCCGGCGGCGCTCGCCGCCGTGGCCGCCATCGCCGCCATGGCCGTGTGCGCGGCGGCCCGCGCGTTCACACCGCCGCCCTTCCCCCGAATCGGCGGCATCCAGATCGGCGGCAATTACCAGTATAACGACCCGAGCTACCAGGCCGAGCTCGCCCGGCAATCGGTGATGATCTTGGGCTACTACCCGCGCCTCGCTCCGGGCGGCACCTCGATGGATAGCGACATCAGGGCGATCAAGGCGATCAATCCCAATGCGCTCATCTTCCTCTACGCCAATTCGGACGAGGAGATGACGAACGCGGGCACCAACGCCTTCGGATCGCTGATCGGCCAGATCAACGCGATGAAGTGGTGGCTGTACCCGAGCGGGACATCGGGTGCTCCGGTGCCGTCCTGGTACGGCGACGGCGGCGCCACCATCAACAATTCCCCGTTCACGCCCAAGGACTCGCAGGGTGATGACTCCATCGACTACATCGCCAAGTGGTACGTAAGCAACTTCTACGCGCCGAACCCGAGCATCGACGGGTTCTTCATGGACAATGTGTTCACCGCGCCCCAGGTCTCGGGCGATTGGTACCGCAACGGCCAGAAGCTATCGCCGTCGGACCCGAAGGCGGCGGCGGCGCTGCAGGCGGGGTACGAGCGCTGGTTCAGCCTGGCGCGCCAGCTGATGCCGGGCAAGTACCAGATCGGCAACATCTCCACCTGGTACCTGGGGGGCGCTTCGCTGCCGTCCGGGTACCAAGACATGGTCGACGGAGGCGTGCTGGAGGCGATGATCGGCAAGTCGTACTCCGTGGAGGGCTACGCGGGCTGGCAGGCGATGATGAAGCAGTACTACGCCGCCATGGGGGCGGTCAGCTCGCCGAAGCTCGTGATCTTCAACCAGTGGGGCAATCCGACCGACTACCAGTCGATGCGCTACGGCCTCGCCTCGTGCCTGATGAACGATGCGTACTACGACTTCACCAGCGACGCCGGCGCCTACAGCGGCGTCGTCTGGTTCGACGAATACGATGTGAAGCTCGGCACGCCGACCACTCCGCCGCCCACCGCTGCGTGGCAGAAAGGCGTGTGGCGGCGCGACTTCACCAACGGCATCGCGCTGGTCAATCCCAAGGGCAACGGGCCGCAGACCGTGCAGCTCGCAGGGAAGTTCGTGAAGATCAAAGGAACGCAGGACCGCTCGGTCAACAACGGACAGACCGTGACCTCCGTGACGCTTCAGAACCGTGACGGCATCATCCTGTTGCGCCAGTCGCCGCTGCAGCAGCCCAAGGCGCCGAGCGGCTTGACCATCGGCGGCTGACAGCCCGGCTGGCCGACGTTTGTCGGCGCACCAAGACGGCTGATCGTCTCTGATCGCAGACAAGTCCGAACGCAGCGCGAATTTTTTAGCCGCTGCTATTGACGCGACCGCAAACATCGCAAGAATAGGCGCGGGTCCACTGACCCATCGATGCAGACGTGCATGCGGTCATCGAACCGCAGTGACGCCAGGACGCTCGCACGCGTCCTGATCACCACGAGAGAAGTTACGGCTCGACAGCTTGTGCGCGCCGTCTGTCCGCTGCATCGAACAGCACCTCGACGTACGTCGAGCCTTTGGTCCGATCTCCGGGGGGAGATATGCTTCACAATCCATTCCGCAAATGGCCGGTCGTACTGGCCGCTACGGCCGCGCTCGTAACGTGCGCGGCAGCTCAGGCGTTCACGCCGCCGCCTTATCCGCGCATCGGCGGCATCCAGATCGGCGGCAGTTACGACTACAACAACTCGACCTATCAGGCCGAGCTCGCCAAGCAGTCGGTGATGATCTTGGGCTACTACCCCGGCCTCGCGCCGGGCGGCACCTCGATGCAGAGCGACATCCAGGCGATCAAGGCGATCAATCCCAACGCGCTGGTCTTCCTCTATGCCAATTCCGACGAGGAGAGGTCGAGTGCCAGCGGCAACTCTTTCGCGTCACTGATCAATCGGATCAATGCGATGAACTGGTGGTTGTACCCGAGCCGGACGTCCGGCGGTCCGGTGCCGTCCTGGTACGGCGACGGCGGCGCGACGATCAACAACTCGCCCTATACGCCGAAGGACTCGCAGGGCGACGACGCGATCGACTACATCACCAAGTGGTACGTGAGCAACTTCTATGACCTGAACCCGGCGATCGACGGGCTGTTCATGGACAACGTGTTCACCAAGCCGAGGGTGTCGGGCGACTGGTACCGCAACGGCCAGGACCTGCCGGCGTCGAGCCCGCAGGCGGCGGCGGCGCTGCAGGCCGGCTACGAGCGCTGGTTCAGCCTGTCGCACCAGCTAATGCCGGGCAAGTATGAGCTCGCCAACATCGCCGACTGGTACCTGGACGGGTCTTCGCTGCCGTCCGGATACCAGAACATGGCCGACGGCGGCGTGCTGGAGGCGATGCTCGGTAAGTCGTACTCCGTGGAGGCCTACGCTGGCTGGTCGGCGATGATGAAGCAGTATTACTCCGCCATGGAGGCGGTCAACTCGCCGAAGCTTGTGATCTTCAACCAGTGGGGCAATCCAACCGACTACCGGTCGATGCGCTACGGGCTCGCCTCGTGCCTGATGAACGACGCGTACTACGACTTCACCAGTAACTCCGGCGGCTACTCCGGCGTCGTCTGGTTCGATGAGTATAACGCCAACCTCGGCGCGGCGATCAATCCGCCGCCCACCGCCTCGTGGCAGAAGGGCGTGTGGCGCCGGGACTTCGCCAACGGCATCGCGCTGGTCAATCCGAAGGGCAACGGGCCGCAGACGGTGCAGCTCGGCGGAACGTTCGTGAAGCTCAAGGGGTCGCAGGACCCGTCGGTCGACAGCGGACAGACCGTGACCTCCGTGACGCTGCAGGACCGCGACGGCATCATTCTGCTGCGCCAGGCGCCCCTGCAACAGCCGAAGGCGCCAACGAACCTGACGGCCGGGTGATCCGGCTGCCGCCCGGTCCAAGGTCAAGGCGTTGATCGGTCGCTGCAGGCCGGCCGTCGGCCTGCAGCGGAACCGATGCGGCTGCGGAGGGTTTCTAGGGAAGTCCCTCCGGAGAGCTCCGCGCATGTGCGGTATCGCAGGATTTTTGGGCGGCGGATTCTCGGCCGAGCGCGCGCTCACCGAGCTCGTCGCGATGAGCGCGGCGCTGCGCCACCGGGGGCCTGACGGCGAGGGATTCTGGGTTGACTCCGATGCCGCGGTGGCGCTCGGTCACCGCCGCCTCGCGATCATCGACCTCTCGCCGCTCGGGGCCCAGCCGATGCGTTCACCGGGCGGTCGCTTCACCATCACCTTCAACGGCGAGATCTATAATTACCGCGCGCTGCGCGCCGAGCTGGCACACCGCGGGGTACGTTTCCGCAGCGGGAGCGACACGGAGGTGCTGCTCGCGGCGGTCGAGGAGTGGGGCCTGGAGCGGGCCTTGGAGCGCAGCCGGGGAATGTTCGCCTTCGGCCTGTGGGATGCCGCCGAGCGCGTGCTCTGGCTCGCGCGGGACCGCTTCGGTGAGAAGCCCCTCTACTATGGGCAGGCGGGCAACGCCTTCCTCTTCGGCTCCGAGCTCAAGGCGCTGCGCGCTCACAGCCTCTGGCGAGGTGAGATCGACGCCGAGGCGCTCTCGCTGCTGCTGCGACATCAGTGCATTCCGGCGCCGCATTCCATCTTCCGAGGAATTCGCAAGCTCATGCCGGGATGCGCGCTCGCCGTGCGCGCGCACGGAGGCGGATTCCGGCTCGAGGAGGTCCGCTACTTCGAGCCCGCGCCGATTGCGCAGAGCGAGCCGCCGCCGTCCCGCGAGACGGAGCTGATTGAGCAGGTGGGGGCGGCGCTCGCCGCGTCGGTGCGCCTGCAGATGGTGGCGGACGTCCCGGTCGGCGCGTTCCTCTCGGGCGGCATAGATTCCTCGCTGGTCGTCGCGCAGATGCAGCAGGCGAGCTCGCAGCCGGTGCGCACGTTCTCGATCGGCTTCGAGGAGGACGAGTTCGACGAGACGCCCTTCGCGCGCGAGGTGGCGGCACGTCTCGGAACCCGGCACACGGAGCTCCGGGTCACCGCCCGCGACGCGCTCGAGGTCATCCCGAGACTTCCCGCCATCTACGACGAGCCCTTCGCGGACTCGTCGCAGATTCCGACGGCGCTCGTCGCGAGCCTCGCGCGGCGCGAGGTCACCGTCTCGCTCTCCGGCGATGGCGGCGATGAGCTCTTCGGTGGCTACCTGCGTTATCTCGAGGTCGCCGACCGCTGGCGTCGGCTGCAGCGGCCGTCCGGGGCGTGGATGCGGGCGCTCGCGCGCACCGTGACCTCTCTGCCCGCCGGTGTGCTCTCGCCGTTCGTGCTGCCGCTCCATGTTGCCTCGTGCGTCCGCTCGCGCAGCGCCCAGCGCATCAAGGAGCGCGCCTGCGGCTGGACCGCCACTTCGTTTTCAGACTTGTATGATGTCATGACATCGTGTTGGCAGAACGCCGACCGGTTCGTCCTCGGCGCTGCGCGATGGACGGACGCCGGCGGCGCGCGGAGCGCGCAGCTGGGCTCGCCTGGCGCCGGTCCCTTGGCGCACATGATGTACACTGATACGCGGCGCTACCTTCCCGACGACATCCTCGTGAAGGTCGACCGTGCCGCCATGGCGGCTTCGCTCGAGACGCGTGTGCCGCTCCTCGACCTGGAGGTGGCGCGGTCGGCGTGGCGGATTCCGGCGTCGATGCACATGCGCGACGGCCGCGGCAAATGGGTTTTGCGCCGGCTGCTCGAGCGTCATCTCCCCCGGGAGCTGTTCGATCGCCCGAAGAGCGGGTTCGCCATGCCCGTGGCGAAATGGCTGCGCGGCGAGCTGCGCGACTGGGCGCAGGCGCAGCTCGATCCGGCGCGCCTGCGCCGCGAGGGTTACCTGGCTGCCCCCGAGATCGCGCGCCGCTGGCGCCAGCACGGCGCTGGCAAGGCCGACTGGGCGCCCCATCTCTGGACGGTGTTGATGTTCCAGGCATGGCTGGAGGATTTCGGGCGCCCGGCCGCCAACTTGGACGGCCGCCAGGCTGAAGTCCACGCGCAGATGGAGTATATCTCTGACAGTCGTCTCGCGGGAAACCTAGCCTGACTGCTGACGTGCCTCGGTGATTTCCCGCCGCGGCGAGCGTCCGGGTGCGGGCCTGCGGGGCTCGAGCCCGAAGCGGCGGTAGATCTCTCCCAGCCGATCGAGCGTTGCCTGCAGCGAGAAGCGCGCCTCGATCGTCTTGCGCGCCGCCGTCCCGAGAGCCTCGCGCAGCGCCGGCTCGCTCATCAGCCGCGCGATGGCGGCGGCGGTGCCATCGACATCGCCGGGTGTGACGAGGAGGCCGTTCACTTCGTGCTCGACGACCTGCGGCACGCCGCCGACCGGCGTCGCGATGACGGGCAGTCCCCAGGACATCGCCTCCAGAAGCGCCATGGGCATTCCTTCCGCGTAGGAGGGGAGCGCAAATAGCGTGGCCCGGGCGAGCTCGGCGCACAGGCGCTCCGGTCCGAGCCAGCCCGGACACGCGATCCGGTCTTGCAGGCCGAGCTCCGCCGCTAGCCGGCGTACCTCCGCTTCCGCCCCGCTGCCTGCCAGCGTGAGTGTCAAATGCGGATGGCGCCCGGCGATGCGCGCGAAGGCTCGGATCAGATCGAACACTCCTTTGGCCGGTCTCACATCGCCGACGAAGAGCAGGGTCGGCGCGCGCTCCTGCGGGCGATGCCGCCCCGCGAGCTCGGGAAGCGCGACCCCGTTGGGCACGACCTCGACCCGCGCCGTGGGCGAGATCGCGAGCAGCCGCTCGCGCCACTGCTCGGAGAGCGCGATGACGAACGCGGCGTTCGCCAGAGTGTGGCGGACGAAGCGCCGGGCGAGCGGCCGGCTCTCCTGCGCGTAGAATTTCATGAACTCCCCGCCATGCACGTGGAGGAGATAAGGCCGGCGCGCGGCGCGCGCCAGCAGGCAGACGACCGACTTGCGCCAGAAGGAGGCGCGCGAGGCTGTCTGCACGTGCACGAGCGGCGCGTCGAGCGTGGCGAGCGCCAGCCCCACGCGCCACCAGCCGCGCAGAGCCATCCCGGCCTTCCTCCAGGCGCTGCCCGCGCGGTGCGTGACGACGTACGTGCAGCGATAGCGATCGAAGAGGCCCGCCCCGATGTAACCGCACACCACCGCACGAATGCCGCCCGTCCCGGCAGGGTCGGTGCCGACCATCAGCACGCTCCGGCAGCGCACCACGGGTCGCGTGCGACGGTTCACGCCTTCGTCACCGGCTCCGCTGCTCGAGCCAGGCATGCGCCGCCGCGCTGGAGGGCTCGTGCAGGACCTGCTGGATGCGTTCGGTGAAGTCGCCGGCCATGCGCTGCACCGTGAAGAGCTCCCGGACGCGCAGGGCTGCGGCGTCCCCGAGCCGCCGCCGCAGCGGCTCCGAAGTCAGGGCCTTCAGGTGCATCGCGAGCGCCTCGATGTCTCCGGGCTCGAAGAGAAAGCCGTGCCTGCCGTGGATCACCTGCTCGCCGGCTCCTCCCAGATTGCTGATGACGAGCGGCTTGCCGAGCGACATGGACTCGAGCGCCGCCAGCGAGAACGTCTCGCTGTGCGATACCAGTGTCATGACGTCGCAGGCGCAGATGAAAGGGCGCACGTCATCCCTGTTGCCGGTGATGCGGACATGCTCCCCGAGGCCGAGCTGCGCCATGGCGCGCTCGATCACCGGCCGCTGCGGCCCCTCGCCGATGAGCAGCCCCTTGGCCGGGATGCCCTGCGCCCGCAGCTTGGCGATGGCCGCGAGCAGATCGCCGTGCGCCTTCTCGGGGCGCAGCCCCGAACAGATCCCGATCACGAAGTCCTCCGCCCCAAACCCGAGTCCGCTGCGGAACGCGAGCTGCTCGGCGCTCGAGCGCCTGTCGGTGAACCACTCCGTGTCGATGCCGTTGCAGATGACTTCGTCTTCGGCCCGATGCAGGCCTCGCTCGCGCCAGTAACGGCGCTGGCCTTCGCAGACGTAGACGAGCAGGTCGCAGCGGTTGAGGAGACGTCGATAGAGCAGCATCTGCAGTTTCTGCTTCCAGGTCTGCAACACGGTGGTGTGAAACACGGCCACGAGCCGCGGAGCCCGCGCGCCGCCGCGCGCCGCAAGCCGTCCGTAGAGCGTCGAATAAGTATTGGTGCACACGATGGCATCGATGCCGCCCTCGGCGACGATCCTGCGCAGCTGCCGTACCGCGTTGCGATCGATGCGGCGGGTCACGTCGCAGCAGGTCAGGCTCGCGAGCTGCTCGGTGCGTAACTGCGGCAGAAGCTGCTTCCTGCCTTTAAGGTACGCGAGGTGCAGCCTGAACCGGCGCGAATCGAGGTGATTGAGCAGCGTCACTACGTGCTTCTCCGCCCCGCCGGTCTCGAGGGAGTTGACGATGAAGAGCAGGCCCGGAGCGCTCATTCGCGATGTCCGGCGGCCGGGGACCCCCGCAGCAGGTCCGACAGCGCCTCCACGTACGCGCTCTCGAGCTCCGTCTCCTCGCCGCGCTGCTCGATGTAGCGGCGCCCCCTGGCGCTCGCCCCCTCCCACTCGAGCGGATCGCCCACGAGCATTTCGATGGCGCTCTGCAGCTCCTGTGCGCTGCCCACGAGCGCTCCCAGATGGCTCTCGGAGAGGAGCCGCAGCGGATCGAGGAACGCCACCACCGGGGTGCCGCGCGACCAGGCCTGCAAGTAGGTGTTCGGAAAACCCTCGATCTGCGAGGTGCTGACGAAGACGCGCGCGCGCTCGAACCAGCTTCCGACCTCGTGCTGGGGCACGAAGCCATGGAAGGTGACGTTGGGCAGTGCTGCGGCGCGCAGGCGCGTCTGCTCGAACAGCCGCTCGGCGCCCGGCATCGGGCCACCGATCATGTGAAAGGCGAGCCGCGGCAGACGCTCGGCCGCATCCAGGAAGAGGTGCGGGCGCTTCAGCGGACGGAGGTTCCCGACCCACAGAGCGCCGATGTCCCGCGCCGAGAGCGGCGGGCAGCGGCCGCAGGTTTCGAGCAGCGATGCGACGACACGGCTGTTGCGGCCGAAGTGGCCTGCCAGCGCGCTGCGCTGCGAGGGGGTCTGCGCCAGCACCAGGTCCGTACGCGCGAGGCCCCAGCGGTACAACATCCGGTCGCGCCGGTAACGGACGAGGAGCGCGCGCGGGTCGCAATCGGTGTCGCTGGCGATCCGGAAGACGAGCCTGCGGCCCCGGCGCCGGGCGAACAGGGCCGCCTGCGCGAGGTGCGCGCCGGCGCAACTCGTGTAATAGATGTCTGCGTCGGCGCGCCCCATCGCCGCGTGGAGTTTCGTCCAGCGTGGATGCACGAATCGCATCACCGGAATGCCCTCGTCGGGGCGGTAGGCCTTGTAAGTTCTGATGCCATCCCACACCTGACCGTCAGGCTGACCGTAATCGGCGACGACCATCGAGACGCGCCACCGGCGGCGGGCGAGCGCGCGGGCGAGCAGGGTCTGCTGCAGTTCCGCGCCGCCGGCGCGGCGGTCCGCGTATTCCCGTGCCAGCACCGGCAGGTTGCCGAGGCCGACGAAGCAGACGCTGCCCGGCGTTGCACAGGGATCGGCGATTGCGGAGTTGGGAGCGGAAAGGGAAGCCACCATTGGTGAATATAAGCTGGGAACCGTCAGGGACAAACGCGGGCCGGAGCGAAACGTTCCTGTAGCGTAAGCGGGAACGGAACTTGCGAGTGCCCGCCTCACGATGCAAACGCGCGGACCCGGCGGGCATGCCTAGTCTCGAGTATCACCTGCGGGAGCTGCAAGCAGTACTCGATCCTTTCGATCCGGTCCGGGCGGTTCCGAAGTACCCCTGCGCGGGTTGGAAGGTGCTGGATGTCGGATGCGGGATCGGTCAGACCTTGCTCGCGCCGGAGCTGCGCGCGGCAGCCGAGCTGCATGGAATTGATACCGACGGCGCCGCCATAGAGTTCGGCCGAAGGCGAGCCGGAAGTGCCCATCTGACGCTGACCTGCGCGCAGGCGGAGCATATCCCATATGAAGACGGGAGTTTTGACCTGGTCTATTCCCGCGTCGCAGTCCCGTACACCAACGTTCCTTTGGCGCTCGCGGAGATGCGCAGGGTCCTCAAGACCGGCGGGCGGTTCTGGGCCACGCTGCAACCGGTGAGGGGCGAGCTGTCCAGGCTCGGGACCGGATTGCAGCGCCTGGCAGCCAAGACCGTCATCGACTCCGGATATGTCCTCGCCAATTCCCTGATGCTGGCGATGTCGGGGCGCTGCGTGCCGAGGCCGTGGAACGGGAAGTACGACACCGTGCAGACGCGGCGTGGCGCGGCGTGGCTGCTGCGCCGCTCGGGCTTCCGCGACGTCGAGATATTCCTGTCCCCTCTGCACTTCATCGCGACCGCGACTCGCAGTTGAGCCATCTCGGGTGCGAACGTAAGCGGGAACGCCACTTGCTTAAAGCCCAGCCTACGAAGCGCGCCCGAACAAAGAAGAGGAGATGACACTGATGCGATCGCGCCTTTCCCGCTGGCTCTTCGGGTTACTGCTCGCCGTGGCCGCCGCCGCCGCGCTCGCCGCGGCCCCCGAGGCCCCCTACATGATCAAGCCGGGCGATGTGTTGAAAGTATCCGTCTGGAGGGAGCCGGAGCTGCAAGGCCCGGTGCTGGTGGAGCCCGACGGCACGTTCTCCTTCCCTCTCTGCGGCGTCATCGACGCCCGCAACAAGACCGTCGCGCAGCTGCAGCAGGAGATCGGCAGCAAGCTCGCGCACTTCATCACCAATCCCGTCGTTACCGTATCGCTGACCAAGATCAACGGCAACCGGATCTATGTGATCGGCCAGGTAAAAAAGCCCGGCGCTTTCACCGTGAATCCGCGCATCAACGTCCTGCAGGCGCTCAGCATGGCCGGCGGCACGACGCCGTTCGCCTCGCTCGGCAGCATCAAGATCCTGCGCAGCAGCGGCAACGGCAGCCAGGTGGCGCTGCCCTTCAATTACAACGATGTCGTGCATGGCAACGACCTCGCGCAGAACATCACCCTGCGGGCCGGCGATGTCGTCGTCGTACCGTAGTTTTTACGTGGTTCTCGGCGCCGGGGCGCTGATCGGGCTCGTGTCCCGGACATCGGCCGCCAACTGGGAATGGCTGCCTCGCATCGAGGCCGGGGGAACGTACAACGACAACTACCGCCTGGCGGACAGTTCCGCCGGCAAAGTGCAGGTGTATGGGCCGTACATCGATGCCCAACTTGCGGCGGACCTGCTCTCGCCGCGATCGGAGCTCGACATCGTGCCGCGGGTCGTTTCCAGCTACTACCCTTCGGACTCGGCGGACTCCTCGACGAACGAGTATCTCGACGTCAACGGAGCCTACAGGGGGCTGCGCTCGCACTTCAAAGGCGCCGCGCGCTTCTCCGACGAGACGATCATCGACTCCGAGCTGCTGCCGGCGGCGTTTCCGGGCGTCGCCCTGGGCCAGGCCGTCAGCGCTTCGACGGGGCGGGTGGCCTTTCACAATCGCCGCGAGCTCGAGCGCCTGATGCCGCAGTACACCTACGATCTGACGCAGCGCACTCACCTGCGCCTGTCGGGCCAATACGAGCATGCGAGCTTCAGCCACAGCCTGTTTCAGCAGGTGGGATACCAGGACTATTACGGCAAGGTCGGGATGAGCTTCGACGTGACCCCGCGGTCGGCCCTGGAGGTGAGCGGCGTCGCGGCGCGTTTCTTGCCCCAGGTCGGGGGACACGATACCAACCGCTACGGGGTGGATCTCCAATGGAACACGCAGGAATCCCAGGTCATGCAGGCCTACCTGCGGCTTGGCGCGAGCCGCCTGCAGGCGCAGACGACCTTCGGCACGGTGAGCAGCAATGGCGTCACGGGCGGCGCCGGCGTCGAATGGCGCTACCAAATCACCGAGGTCGTGCTCGATGTGATGCGCAATCTCTCGCCGAGCGACGCCGGCGCGGAGGTGGTGAGCGATGAGGCCCGCTTCCGAATACTGCACGCCTTCCGGCCGCTCCTTTCCGGCTTCTTCGCGGCACGCGCCGTGCGGGTTCGCGGCTCCTCGAGCCAGGTGCCGCTCACGATCGACGGCGAGGACTACTTCACCGGCGAGGTCGGGCTCATTTACCAGATCACCATGAGCTGGCGCGTGCAGGGCACCTACGACTACATCTGGCAGCGCTTCCAGACGTCGCCGTCCGCCGCATCGAACGCCGTGACCTTCTCGTTCGTTTATCAGCCGCTCAGCCGTTACGAGCCGCTGCCGGAGTTTACCGGCATTCCCCGGGAGCGTTGAGTATGACGGAACCCCAAGAATCCTCGACTCCGGACCTGTCCGACTACCTGGCGGCCGTCAAGCGCCGGCGCATGCTGCTCGCGAGCATCGCGCTGCCGATCATCGCGATCGCGGCGGCGCTCGCGGTCGGCTTGCCGAGCGTCTATGTCTCCACCGGCCTCTTTACCTTCACGGATCAGACCGTCCCTGGGGAGATGCCGGCCAACGCCTATGCCGATGATGTGCGGCGCCAGGAGCAGGAGTACCGCGATGAGTACGTCAACAGCCTTTCGAGCAGTGTGATGACGTATCGCATGCTCGCGCAGCTCGTGAAGGCGATCCCGCAGGTCGTTCCGGCGGGGACACCGACCGGCAAGGCTGTCAGCGACGTCACGCGCCGCACGAACGTCCAGGCCGTCCGCACGGCGGTTCTCGATCCGAACACCGGGCGCAATCGCGACATCATTTCGGCCTTCACGGTGTCCTACGACAGCCGCAATCCGCAGCTCGCCGCGCGGGTCGCCCGCTGGTTGACGAACCAATTCCTCCTCCAGAGCCGCCACGGGCGCCTGCTGCGTGCCCGGGCCGCCGAGGAGTTCTACGACGGCGAGACGCAGCGCTACCGCAAGCAGATCGCCCGGATCGAGTCGAAGCTCGCGGTCTTCAAGGCGAAGAACTACAACCAGCTGCCGGGGCTCACCGACCTCAACATGAACATCATGGGGACGACGCAGCGCGATCTGGACAACGTCACCCAGCAGGTGGCGGCGATGCGCCAGAACCGGATCTTCCTGCTGCAGCAGCTCGATGCGGCCAAGAACGCGGGCGACAATGCGGGGCTGCTCGGCCAGCTCGAGGCGCAGTACAACAAGAAGCTCGCGACCTACGACCCCAACTACCCGGACATGATCGCGCTGCGTCAGCAGATCGATGCCATGAAGGAAGGCGGCGGCGCGATCAACAGCCTGTCGCTCCCGGCACAGCTTCGGGCCGAGGAGCAACTGCTCGCGCAGTCCAAGCTCCGTTACACGTCGAATTTTCCCGACGTCGAGCGCATTGAGCGGCAGATCGAGATCCTGAAGACGCGCATCGCCCACGGCGAGAAGTACGCGGGAAACGCGGCCGGGAGTCCGGCGGTGGTGCAGCTTGAGACCCAGCTCAACGCCAATCAGAACCAGACCCAGGCGCTCGAGCGGCAGGGGGCGCAGCTGCGCAAGCAGTTGATGCAGCTCGACCGGCGCGTGGAGGCCACGCCGCAGGTGGAGCGGGAGTACAAGTCGCTCGCGCTCAACCTGCAGCTGGCTCAGACCAAGTACAACCAGCTGCTGAAGAACCAGATGGACGCCCAGCTCACGAGCCAGGCGATCGCCAGCGGGCGCAGCGACCAGATCCGGATCCTGCAGGAGCCGGGCGTGCCCGGCAGCCCCGCCAAGCCCAAGCGCATCGCCATCGGGCTCGTGGGCCTGATGCTTGCGATCCTGCTGGGGCTGACGGCGGTGGTCGTGGTCGAGAGCCTCGATCAGAGCGTGCGCGGCAGCCGGGACATCCGCCGGGTACTGGGGGTGGCCCCGCTCGGGGTGATTCCGCAGATCCAGGATTCGGCGACGGCCCGCAGGCAGCGCTTTCATGTGGCGATGCTTACGGTCTGCGTGATCCTGGGCAGCGCCGCCGTGTTGGTGACCGTGCGGACTTTCTATTCCTGACCGTCGGAAGCGGCGGAGCGGCGAGGTAATACACTGCCATGAGCCTGATAGAGGAAGTGATGCGCCGCCAGGCGCACGAGCGCGGCGCGCCAGCCGCGGGGTCGCACCCGGCGGCCGGCGCCGGCGTCGTGCCGGGCTCCCGCGCGGCGCGCCCGGTGCTTGCGGCCGCCGCCGAGGCGCCGCCCCTGCAGCTGCGGTCCGCAACGGTGGATCCGCAGGTGATGGAGTCGAACCGAGTGCTACCGCGCGTCCAGGACGTGGCGGTCTCGCGCAGCTTCAAGATCCTGCGCACCCGGGTGCTGCACCGCATGGCGGCCAACAACTGGTACACCCTCGGGGTGACCGGGACGTCGGCCGGCGAGGGCAAGACCATCACCGCGATCAACCTGGCGCTGGCGCTTGCCCAGGACCACAGCACCTCGGTGTTCCTTGTCGACCTGGACCTGCAGCGGCCGCGGATCGGCGCCTATCTCGGGATGAGCTACGAGTACGGCCTCACCGACTTCCTCGCCGGCCACGCCGAGCTCGACCAGATCATCTACGACATCGGCGTCAAGCGCCTGGCGGTGGTGCCGAATGCCTCGCCCCTCGAGACCTCCTCGGAGCAGCTCTGCTCGGCGAGAATGGCCGACTTCGTCAATGCGCTCGAGGCGCAGCATCCGCGGCGGATCATCGTGTTCGACATGCCGCCGCTCATGGTGAGCGACGACGTCCTGGCATTCGCTCCTCGCGTCGATAGCTTCCTGCTGGTCGTCGCGCAGGGCCATACCGCGCGGCGCACCCTCAACAACGCCAAGGAAGTCCTCTCCGAGCTGCGCTTCATGGGCGTCGTGCTCAACCGCTCGACCGAGCGCAACGACAGTCCGTACTACTGACCTGACCCCGATGGCCCTCGATCTTTCCGTCGTCGTGCCGCTCTACAACGAGGAGGAGAGCGTGCGCCCGCTCTACGCCGCCATCGTCCAGGGCGTCGAGCCTCTCGGGGTGAGCTTCGAGATCCTTCTGGTCGACGATGGCAGCCGCGACGGCACCGTGCGGACCGCGGACGAGATCGCGCGCGCGGACCCGCGGGTCTGCCTCGTCAAGTTTCGCCGCAACTACGGGCAGACGCCCGCCATGGCGGCCGGCATCGCCGAGGCCCGCGGCGAGATCATCGTGACCATGGACGGGGACCTGCAGAACGATCCCGCCGACATCGGGGCGCTGCTGGCCCGCATCGAGGAGGGATACGACATCGTGGTCGGCTGGCGGCACGAGCGGCAGGA
The DNA here is from genome assembly GCA_019352035.1 of Pseudomonadota bacterium. Classification (GTDB taxonomy): domain Bacteria; phylum Pseudomonadota; class Gammaproteobacteria; order Steroidobacterales; family Steroidobacteraceae; genus 13-2-20CM-66-19. The sequence goes on from JABBNZ010000037.1 coordinate 28,563, forward strand.
CAAGTTCTGGACGCGCAAGGTCCCCTCGCGCATCGCCAATGCGCTCATCGCCAAGGTGACGGGCGTCCCCATCCGCGACAACGGCTGCTCCCTCAAGGCGTATCGCGCCTGCCTCATCAAGCGGATTCCGCTCTACTCCGAGATGCACCGCTTCATTCCGGCGATGGCCTCGATCGCGGGCCCGCGCATCGCGGAGATCCGGGTGCGCCACCACGCGCGCCGCTATGGCAGCTCGAAGTACGGCCTGTCGCGCATCTACAAGGTGCTGCTCGATCTCATGGTGATCAAGACCGTCGCCTCGTTCACGACCCGGCCCATGCTCTGGTTCGGTATGCTGTCGCTGCCGATGCTGGCGATCGCGGCTCTGGCGCTCGGCTGGACGGCCTTCACGCTCGCGACCGGCGGGAACCTGTCGCTGTCGATCGCGGGCACGGGCGTCATCTTCCTCATCTCGACCGTCATGCTGCTAGCCGCGGGCGCGCTGGGAGAGCTCATCTACAAGCTCGGGGACCTGCACGAGCACCAGTTCTCGGGACTGACCCAACATCTCCTGCAATCGGGGCGCAGCCAATGACGACGACGCCGGTGGCGGATATCGGACTCGATCTCTCGGTAATCATCCCCGTGGGCGCCCGGCACGCGCGTGACATGCTCGCGCTCTACTGCGAGTACAAGGCGGGACTCGAGGCGCTCGGCTGCACGTACGAAGTGATCGTGGTCCTCGATGGGCCGCGGCCGGAGATGTCCGCCGACGTGCAACGCCTGCTAACCGCGGGCGAGAGCCTGTCCGTCATCGGCCTCACCCGGCGCTTCGGCGAGGCGACAGCCCTGGTCGCGGGGTTCCAGCGCGCCCGGGGGCGCGTGATCGTCACGCTGCCCGCCTATCATCAGATCCGCGGCAGCGAGATCGGCAGGCTCATGGGGGCGGTCGGGGTGGCGGACCTGGCGATCGGGCGGCGCTGGCCGCGCGCCGGCAGCCGTCTCGAGACGATGCGGCGCGATGTCTTTCATGGCCTTCTCGCCTCCGTGACGGGTCAGGGCCAGCGCTTCCACGACCTCGGGTGCGGCGCGCGGGCCATGAAGCGCCGGGTGCTGGAGGAGATCACGCTTTATGGCGACCAGCACCGTTTCCTGCCGGTACTCGCCGGCCGCAACGGCTTCAAGGTGCTGGAGGTAGAGCTGCACCAGTCGCCGCTCGACCGGCTCGAGGGCGGCTATGCGCCGCGCGAGTACGTTCGCCGGGCGCTCGATATCTGCACGGTATTCTTCCTGGTGCGCTTCACCAAGAAGCCGCTGCGCTTCTTCGGCATGATCGGGGTGAGCACGCTGGTCGTCGGCGCGGCGCTCGTCGCCTGGCTGGCGATCGACCGGCTGGTCTTCCGCCATCCGCTCGCCGATCGCCCGGCGCTCCTCCTGTCCTCGCTCCTCGTCGTCCTCGGCATGCAGCTCTTCGCGCTCGGCCTGCTGGGCGAGCTCATCATCTTCACGCACGCGAGCGACATCAAGGACTATCAGATCGAGGAGGTCGTCCGCTACCCCGCGCCGGTGCCGGCCGGTGAGCGGGCGCAGCCCGCGCTCGAGACCCTGTCGGCGCAATCGCCGACGCACGTTGCCTGACCGGGCGTGGCGGCCCGCCGCCGCATCGCGTCCGCCGCGTCACGCGAAGCCGTGCCGGGGCACGCCGTGCCTACGGCTGAGTAGCGCGGCGATTCCGCTGAGGCCGCCGCGGAATTCCGCCGTGCTGCTGGTCCCGTTGTCCATCAGGCGCGGCAGGAAGTAGGGATTCGAGTCGCGCTCGACCAGTCCGAACTGGCACGTCGTGGCCGACTCGACGCGGCTCTCGCGCAGCCAGTCGGCGAACTCCGCCAGGTAGGAGCCGCTCGGATAGCAGAAGTGCGCTGGGGCCTTCGCCCCGACCTCGCGCAGGATGCGGGAGTTCTCGGCGAGCTCCGCGGCGAACAGGTCGGGATTCCTCGGGACCCGGTGGCGATGCGTATGGAGCTGCAGGTCGAGTCCCTCGGCCACCATCGAGCGCGCCTCAGCGGGACTGATCATGTGCAGCACCCGCCTGGATTTGATCCGCGCGTAGTCGACCCCGATGAGCCGGGCCAGCTCCGCGAGAAACGCCTCCTTGCGCTGCCCGGTCCAGGCGTTGTCTCGCGCGAACTCGTAGAGCGCGGTGAAGGCGCGCCGGCGCTCCCCGGGGTCGCGAAGGTCGCATCGCAGGCCGGGATCGGACAGCGCCAGAGTGCTCTGCCGTCCCTTCCAGAGCAGATACGACAGCATGGGATCGAACACCGCGTAAGGATGCGTCGAATAATAGGTCGTCCAGTAGAGCGTCGCCGGGAACCCGAACTCGCGCAGCATCGGCCAGGCGAGCAGATGGAAGCTGCTGTCGCCGTCGTCCACGGTGAGGCACACGGCGCGCGGCGGCAGCGATCCACTCCTCGCCCGGGCGAGTCCCTCTGCGAGCGGCAGCACGTTGCACTTCAGCGCGCGCAGTTGCCCGAGGCGCATCCGCAGCGCCTCAGGCCGCATGAAGAGGCCCGGGTCCCAGCGGTGCTCGTCGTCATTGGACACGCCATGCCAGCAGATGACCGCCAGGCGGCGCTTGCGCCAAGGTGAATTCAGGATGGGGGCGTTGAGCCCCGCGGAATCCACGATCTGCAGAAGGTTGGATTTGACGAACCGGATGAAGGACATCAACGCACACGCGGCGGCTGCTTGAGAGTGTAGTCGAGCGGGCGGGGGCTCACAACGGAAGCGCTCCTGAGCGCGGCCGGCCCCTCGTGTTTCCAACGTCCGGGCCCTTTTGAAGATCCGCTCCGCGCGGAGTCCCGCCGCCCTTCCCGCGAGCCCGAGCCGAGCCTGAGCCGAGCCGAGCCGGGGCCTGGCCTCGGCAGCAGCCTCCGCATCCTGCAGTTCACCCGCACCGCGGGGCCGAATCCACGCGAAAGGTTCAATCGGACTTCCAAAGGCTGTACGCCGACCAGCTTTCCTGAAGCGGCCGCCAGAGTCCGCAGCGGGAACGTGGGCGCCGGCAGGCCCGCAAGGTACTCGCGCGCGGCGGCCGGCGGCATCTACTTCGAAGCTCTGCGCGGACCGGCTCGCGTGGCGACACAACAATCTACTCCTTATCGTGCACGGAGCACCGCCGGGAGAAGACGCGCCGCGCAGCCGCTCCTCACGGCCGGCGCGATCGGGCCCGCTGGTGGTCGGCGGCGAACCGCACGCGGCGGCCTGACCCTCCTTGGCCGTTCCGGCCAAGCAGGACTCGCGCAGACTCCGACAGCGTTACCGTTCGCAGCGGCTGCAAGCCCGCCGCGGCCGAAGCCGCGGCGCGGGCGGCGGGCCAAGCGTTGGCGTAGAGCACGTCGGGGAACCAACGGGGCTCTGACGCTTCTTCTGACATACTGGCGATGCGTCTGTTATGACGTCCGCTCAAAAGATGTCGCATCAAGCGCAAGGCCGCGGTTCTCGAGGCTAACACGGGGAGCATCAGGGAAAACATCGTCAAGCTGGAAATCGACATGCGGGACATGCGCAATTCGATGGATCGCAAGTTCGATTCGATGGATAACAGGTTTGATTCGATCCAGCAGGAGCTTCGCGGCGTCATGCGATTCATGATCGGCATGGTCATTACATTCTTCACGACCTTGATCGGCCTTGGCGCCGCGATCCTCGGGGTGATGGCGAAGGGGCTGCACTGGCTCTGAGTTCCACCGGCAGCTGCGCCGGCGGGCGAGCGCGAACATCGCGCCGAGACGTCGCGGATCGCAGACGCCGAAAACCGGCGCGGGTATACGCATTGCTCGAATGCATCGGGTATGCGAATCCTGCTCGTCGCCCCTCAGCCCTTTTACCAAGAACGCGGTACGCCCATCGCGGTGCGGATGCTGGTCGAGGTTCTCTGTAGCCAGGGCCATGCCGTCGATGTGTTGACTTACCACGAGGGCGCGGACCTCGAAATCGAGGGGCTGCGGATCCTGCGCACGCCGGCATTGCCGGGGCTGGGCCATATTCCGATCGGAATCTCGTGGAAGAAGCTCGTTTGCGACCTGCTGATCTCGGCGCGATTGCTGGGACTGGCGCTGTCGCAGCAATACGACGTGATCCACGCGGTGGAGGAGGCGGTGTTTCCCGCGATACTGCTGCGCTCCGTGTCGCGCGCGAGAGTCGTGTACGACATGGATTCCATGCTCGGGGATTCACTTGTCTCAAAATGGAGACTTCTGCGGCCGGCGGCGAGCCTGCTGCGCGCGATCGAGCGCGCCGCCATTCGCAGATCCGATGCGGTCTTCGCGGTCTGCAATGACCTGGCGCGGCATGCGAGGCTCGATGCGCCGCAAGTGCCGGTGTTCCTGATCGAGGACGTGGCGCTGCCCGCGCAGCAGCCCGGCAACTGCGCCGAGCCGCTGCGCGAGCTGCTGGGATTCGAGGGCGCGCTCGCGCTCTACGTCGGGAACCTGCAGCGCTATCAGGGCGTGGAGCAGGTCGTGCGCGCCATGGCGCAGCTGCCGAAGGGGCTCGATGTCACGCTGGTGTTGATCGGCGGTGCGCCGGAGGACGTCGCCCGCGTGCGCACGCTC
>JABBNZ010000152.1 GCA_019352035.1 Pseudomonadota bacterium
CCCCCACTCTCGAAGAAACGCCTCTGTGTGCCAGTAATCGCATAGCTTCTAAGAAAAACATGCACTAGATCCTTACCATCATCAGAGTAATTCAACATGCTGTTGAAAAACCCGACAAGGCACCTTAGCTGCCTCAAGGCTGAAAAAGCCTCGGATCGAGCGCGAATTGCACAACGCGAGCAATCTTGATGCGCGAGACATCCGGATGCTGATGATTGATGAGCACGTTGCGGTCTGGCGCGTTGGGTAAGGACATGATCACCGATGGGACGATCAGCAGCGGCTCGGTCCTCGCATCGAGCCATTGGTCTCCCAGCGTCTGCGTATCCACCTCGCGCTGCGCCCAGTCAGACGGCAAGGTGTCGAGGTCGACGACTCGCTGCGGCAAGTCATCAGGCACTTCGTATTCGATCATCGATTGGGGCGGCAGCAGCGTGGGATCCGTGACGTGCACGCGCTTCTCGAGAGCCGCCAATGACGGCACCGTGGAGCCATACGTAACTGCACGACCCCGAGTGTTCCAGCGACCGGAGTGCAATAAGCCGTAGCCACCGCTGAAGTCGCGCGCACGTCGGGCGCTTGAGAGGCGCCATAGACGCATTCAGGCCGCCGCACCCCAGTCGATTTTCGCCAATATGCCCTCGACGAGCCTAGCGCCCGCTTCCGTCCGTGCCCATTCCAGTGGCGCCGTGCCGCTCAGCTCGCCGAGAGGCTCACGGAGCCACTGATTTGCCCGGGTGGAGTCACCGAAAACGTCTTCCGCTATCGCCTGAACCCGCGCCATTCGCACGAGACGATCTGATTCCTCAATCGTAAGCGGCTCTTTCTTCTGCTCACGATGGCGCCTGGTGCGGGCGGGAATGATGAATCGCTGGATCTCCGCATCCGAAAATAGGCCCTGTCGCTGAATGTGAGTCAGCGCTCGCAGCGGGATGCGATGGGACACGATGCGCGCCAAGTCTGCGGCGGAGGTAACTTCGACCCCCACCGCGCTCCTTCCGCCGAGCTTCTCGTAGACAGCCCTCACTACGGGCTCTCGACTGTGCACAGTCATGCGACCTATCGTGGCAATGTGCCCAATTCTATACGGGCACATTGCCTGACGCAATTCCAGGCCGCTGGCTACTGTCTCACCGCGTATCAAGCCGTCTCACCGCAGCGCATGATTTTCGTCATAGGGTTTGGGGGTAACCTCGGGGGAACCCGCCGAAAGCCTCGCAGGATCAACGGCTTACGTCCCAGTTCGAGTCCAACCCGGGGAGCCATAAGTCTTTGATAAACACGACTTTTCTGCCATTCGCCGCAAATCCGGAATCGAAGTGCCCTTCAGACAGTGATCAGCGGGGCCCACGCCGTATCAGGGCGCCCCATGCCAGCACAAGGCTGAGCGCTTTCTACTCTGCTGCCTCGACTGGTCGACATGCGCCCAGCCTTCGGTAGGCACTCCCCGCTGCCCGTGCGCTTGGCGGCACACCGTCGCCACTACTTTCCAGAGGCATCGAAAGATCAGACCGCTAGCCGGCCTTCACAACCTCCTCAATAGCGTCTCGGCCTCCCTATTGAGACTCGTCTCTAGTATGTCTCGCTTCACCCGACTTTTTCTTTACTTCCAGACCTGTCGAGCAATACGCAGCCAGTTGTGTCCGAGGACATCGTGGATTTGCTGATCAGTAAGGTTGTCTCGGGCCAGGCCTTCCGCAATTTGGGAGAGTGATTCCGGCGCGATCATGGGCAAGCCGGCGCCAACGTCCAAGTCTGTCGGGAAGAGCGCAGGGTTCTGCCGCATTTGCTCATCGAGCCCGGATCGATCGAACACATAATCGAGGCTCAACCCGACGTGATCAGTGCCTACCAGATCGATCACATACCGCAATTGCCGCAGTAGCCGCGCCACCAGTTCGCTACTGGCGCCGAGAAATGAGCCGATACCGCTCAACCCAACCACGCCGCCTTTTCGCGCACAGGCTCGGATCAGCTGATCGGAGATATTGCGCTGCCGCGGAGCATCGCCGTAGGGATTCGAGTGAGAAAAAATGACCGGATTGCGCGAGTACTCGAGTGCCTCACTTGCAGTCTTGGCTCCAGTATGGCTCAAACACAGCACGATGCCCACGCGCTCCATCTCGTCGATGACGGCTCGACCTGTCGGCGTGAGTCCGGTGTCTTTGTCGAGACATCCGCCGCCCGCGGCATTATTGCGGTTGTAAGCGATCAACATCCAGCGCACACCCAGCTCGTAAAATGTCTGCACAAGGCTCAGGTTGTCTTGGACCGGGCACATGCCTTCGACATCAAACACAACGCCGAGCTTCCCCTCCCTCTTGCAGAGTTCCACCTCATCGACCTTGCAAAGGAGCCGATACGCCTCGGGTCGCTTAGCTACCCACTGCCGCATAAAGGCGAGTACGCGCAGATGATCCGTCCAGGACATCTCCCCGAATCCGACATTTATCGAAGCTACCGTCACACCGGCCTTACGGTATCGCTCAAGCTGGCGCAGGAAACTTTCATCCGCTTTCAGGGGCATGCAGCCGTGGTTGTCCCAGACAATGCCGGTGCGCATCAGCGCGGCGGCCCGCGAGACGATCTCATCCGCCACAGCCCTACCTCGCCAGCTCGCGTCGTTGCACGTCGGACGCCGTCTCAAGCTTCGAGGTCAGATGGGAGAGCACGTGCTCCGGCGAGCAATACGAATCCCGCCAGGAGGATTGGCAACATCATTGCCATAAGGGCATAGCGCAGGCCGCCGACTGTGTCGTGGAGGCCGAACACATCGCTCAATACGCCCGCCGCATACTGCCCTGCAGCTCCAAAGAGGACTCCTGTGAAAAGAACGAGCGCGACCGCCGTTGCCCGACGACTCTGGCCACATACCGCATGGACCCCCGCAACAAGCGGCGCCAGTCCAAGCATGATGATCGTCAAGGCGCAGAAGGTCAGCACCAGAAACCTTTGGTCAGTCGGAGCAATGAGCGCGAGTGCCTGCAGAGCTCCCCCTACCGCATAGGCTAACCCAGCGAGCCAGGCGAGCCACCGCACATCACGCTTCGCGAGCCGGTCGGCGAGCCAGCCCCCTCCTGACTGTCCAAGCAGCGAAGCGACTGACAGCACAACCCCGAAAGCGAGACCCGTCTCGGCGAGAGATACGTGCAACGAACGGATCATGAACGACGGAATGAAGGCCACTGCCCCGAACCCGAATGAATACAGGACGCAAGCTGCCAGCAAATAGACAAAACTGGACTTGGTCCGCAGCTTCCGCATTGATTCCCGAAACGATTCGCGCTCATCGGCCATGGGGAAGCCCAACCGGCGGCGCGGTTCCCTGAGACCGACGTAGCTCACGAGTGCCAAGGGCAGGTTCGTCAGGCCCGCGACAATGAGCGCCATCCGCCACCCCAGGGAGGTGGTCAGGTAGCCGCCCATTGCATAGCCCAGCAAGGTCGCCGGGCTGGCCGCCGCGTACCAGATACCGAAGGCTCTGCCGCGCTGCGCTGGCGGGAAATAATCCGCGATCAGCGACTGGGCAGTGGGGATGGAGCCTGATTCCCCGGCGCCGACCCCCGCTCTCGCGACCGCAAGCTGCCAAAATGACTGGGCTAGTCCACAGAGCGCCGTCATCACGCTCCATAGACCAAGCGCGAGCGTGACGATCAGACGACGATCGCCCCGCTCCGCCCAGCGAGCCACCGGGAGAGCCACCAATGCATACGGAACCAGCAGGCAGACACCACTGAGAAAACCCAGAAGCGCGTCGCTCAGATGGAAATCGTGCCTGATAGGCTCGAACAGGATGCCGAACACATAGACGTCGAAGCCCGATGACGCGTACACGATTGAAAGGAGTGCGAGCATGACCCAGCGTCGCTGCTCGGAGTACAGCGTCCAGGGCATCATCTTGGCTGAGATTCCGGATCGCTCGTCCATACTTGTCGAAGGGCTCGGCGCAACTGACTCTACGTTCATATTTATTCCGTCAGAATGGATGACGAGCTGCCCAGTCGTGCCGTGAGAGCTACGGATCGCTTCCGGAATCCGGCATCTCGCCAGATCCTACACGAATCCTGAGGCGACGCTCCACGACCAGAAGGAATGAGATGGACTTTCGCCAAACTCTTCTGGCCGACCGCAACACTTCGCTGCGCGCAGGACCCTAAACTCAAAATCCCAGGGCCCTGAGATGCGGCCCGGCCTGTCGTTGCCGATAATGAGTGCGAAGCCACATGCCATGAACATCGAGATCGTAGATGCGCAGGACGCGCGAGCCCGACTGCCAATGAAGGACTGCATTCAGGCGATGGCTGTCGCGATGGCCGCAGTCAGCCGCAAGTCCGCCACCATGCCTTCGCGCATCATTTTCCCCCTCGCCGCAGGCAGCGATTTCCTGGCAGTGATGCCGGGTTCAGTGGCAGACCCGCCAATCCACGGTGCCAAGCTTGTCACGCTTTATCCTGGCAATCCCGTTCTCGGACGCCCGGCGATCCAGGGGTTCATCGCTATCTTCGATCCCCAGTCGGGCGCACCGATAGCGCTGGTCGATGGCGCCGAGATTACCGCCTCGAGGACCGCTGCTGCGAGCGCACTCGCGACGCGGCTGCTGGCACGCTCGCAGGCGCGAACTCTGGGAATTCTGGGATGTGGAGTGCAGGCAGGCTCACATCTGGAGGCCATCAGCCTGGTGCGCGACATCGAAGATGTTCGCGTCTGGGGTCGGTGCTTCGACAAGGCAAAGGCGTTCGCAGACCAGCACGCGCGGACCTTTCGCGGTCGGATCCGTGCCGTGCGCTCCGGCGAGGAGGCAGCCGCAAGTGACGTGGTTTGCGCTGTGACTGGCGCGGACCAGCCGGTGCTCCGGAGTGAGTGGGTGCAGCCGGGCACGCACATCAATCTGGTTGGCGCTCATTCGCCTGCAAAAAGAGAAGCCGATACGCCTCTCATCGCACGGAGCCGCCTCTTCGTCGATTCGATAGACTCGGCGTTGAAGGAATCCGGCGACATTCTCATTCCGCTCCGGGAGGGTGTTATCAATGCTTCGCACATCATCGGCGAGATTGGCAGTGTGCTGCTTGGCGAGCTGGCGGGGCGACAGGGCGAGGGCGACGTGACGATATACAAGTCTCTCGGACTCGTCGTGCAGGACCTCGTCGCTGCACACGCGGTGATCGCCGCGGCCCGGGGAGGTCAATTCGAGTCCGATCGCTCCGCGCTCGCATGAATTATGCCACCATCACCAGCCTGAACTTTTATCCCGTGAAATCGTGCCGCGGAATCGCGCTGGAGGAAGCCCATATCCAGGCGAGCGGGATCGAGGGGGATCGACGCTGGATGATCGTCAATGAGTCGGGGCGATTCCTGACTCAGCGCGAACTGCCCCGAATGGCGCTGATCACCCCCGCAGTAGCCGCGGGCGGTCTCTCGCTCGCAGCACCAGGAATGCCGGCCTTGACAGTGCCAGAACCCCTCGATGGGCCCTCCATACCGATCACGATCTTCGCTCATCGGTGTACGGCGATCGATGCCGGCCCTGATCCGGCCGAATGGCTCACTCAGTTTCTCGCGCGCACCGTCCGCTTGGTCCGCTTCGATCCACGCCTGGTCCGGCCGATCGACGCCCGCCTGTGGACGGGGGACATCGAGGCACATGTTACGTTTCCGGACGCCTTTCCCCTGCTGCTCATTGCGCAAAAATCGCTGGATGACCTCAACTCCCGCCTGCAAGTCCCGTTGCCTATGAACCGCTTTCGTCCCAATGTTGTTCTCGAGGGCCTCGGCCCTTATGAGGAGGATCGAATCCATGAGCTCCGCGCCGGCGGCCTGATACTGCGGATGGCAATGGCCTGCACGCGTTGCAAGATCACCACCACGGACCAGCTTACCGGCGAGTCTTCGACCGCCGAGCCTCTCGCCACACTGCGCGGCTACCGTTGGAATTCCGCGTTACGCGGAGTGATGTTCGGCCACTATGCCGTCGTCCACGGGGCCATCGGCACCCGATTGCGCCCAGGCCAGCAGCTGGAGATTGCGTGGAAGTGATACTGGATGCCGACACATAGCCCCTGACTCCCCTCAGCGCGGTCTTTTCTCATTACAGCGCCTCTTGTGAACGGTGGCCAGGAACCGCCTGATTCTGGGGTTGGGCCGCGGTTTTG
>JABBNZ010000038.1:0-21347 GCA_019352035.1 Pseudomonadota bacterium
TCAGGCGCATCCGCGGCCCATGAGCCGCAAGGCGGCGTTCATCGACCGGGACGGAGTGCTCAATAAGGAGCGCGCGTTCGTGCACCGCGCCGAGGACTTTGAATTCGTGCACGGCGCCATCGAGGCACTGAGGAGTCTCAAGGCTGGCGGATATCTGCTGGTGGTGGTGACCAATCAGTCCGGGATCGCACGGGGTCTTTACTCGGAGGTCGACTATCTGGCGCTCACCCAGCACATGCGCGAGCGTCTCGAGGCCGAGGGGATCCGCCTGGATGCGGTCGAGTACTGTCCGCACCTGCCGGATGCCCCGGTCGAGCGGTATCGCCTCGATTGCGATTGCCGCAAGCCCAAACCCGGCATGCTGAATCGGGCCATCCGAGCGCTCGAGATCGACGTAGGCGCATCCTTCCTCGCCGGTGATCGTCTCTCGGATGTCGAGGCGGGCCGCGCCGCCGGGATCGGTCAGTGCTTCCTGGTAAAAACGGGTTATCCCCTTCCCGAGGAGGCGGTGGCGCGCGCGGATGCGGTATACGACGATCTGCTCGCGTGCGCGCGCGCTGTCCTCGCGACGGTGGGGTAGTCGTTCGTGCTGGCCGCTTTGGGTCAGCGCTGCTCGAGCCTATAAAAAGGCATAAATGCTATACGCGCGAGGAATGGGGGGGGGGGCGGCCATTGCAAAACGGCAATTTAACTGCATTATTGCCGCAATGATAAGGCGCCTAATCGAATGCCGCCTGAAGTCGGCCTGGAAGCAGTTCCCCGTCGTGGTGCTGACCGGGGCACGCCAGGTCGGCAAAACCACCCTCGCGCGCAACTTCCTGCCACAAGCGGCGTACGTGACGCTCGACTTTCCGGCCGAGGCCGAGCGGGCGCGGCTCAATCCGGCCGAGCTATTCAGATCCAGGCCCGCTCCGCTCATCCTGGATGAGGTTCAGTACGCCCCGAGCCTCCTGCGCGAGCTCAAGGCGCGTGTCGATCAACACCGTGTCCCCGGGCAGTACCTGGTCACGGGGTCCCAGAGCTTCGAGCTGATGGCGGGCGTGAGCGAATCGCTCGCGGGCCGCGCCGCGATTCTCACGCTGCCTGCGCTTTCGCTCAGGGAGCTCGGGGACGTCAGCGGCATCGCTGCCGTGGACGCTGTCCTCTGGCGGGGCTCCTACCCGCAGCTCTGGCAGCAGCCGGAGCTCGATCGCGAGCTGTGGCTGGGCTCCTATGTGGCGACCTATCTCGAGCGGGATGTCCGAAACCTGCTCGCCGTCGGCAGCTTGCGGGATTTCGACCGGTTTCTACGCGCCTGCGCGCTGCGGGTCGGCCAGCTGCTCTCCTACGCCGAGCTGGCTCGCGACGTGGGTGTCGCCCCTAACACCGCGAAGAGCTGGATCTCTGTGCTCGAGACCAGTCAGCAGATTTTCCTGCTGGAGCCCTACCACCGCGCGCGCACCAAGCGGCTGGTGAAATCTCCGAAGCTCTACTTCTGCGACAGCGGGCTGCTCACGTACCTCATGGGTTTTGCCGAGGCGAGCGAGCTGCCGCGGCATGCCCTGTGGGGAGCGGTGTGGGAGAACTTCGTCGTCTCGGAGATCCGCAAGAGCTTTCTCGATCGAGCCATGAGGCCCCCATTGTGGTTCTGGCGCACGGCCAGCGGGGACGAGCTCGACGTCCTGATCGAGCTCGCGCCGGAGCGCTTCGTCGTCATCGAGTGCAAGACCGCGGCGCAGGTGAGTGCCTCCGAGCTTCGGGGTCTGCGGTCGCTGCAGGCGGAATACGGCGCGGACACAGTCGCCAAGGCTTTCGTCGCCTGCCGTACCGAGACCGGGTATCCCCTTGCCGAGAAGGGCCATATCGAGGCAGTTCCGCTCATGGGCGAGGGCGGCTTGCTGACCCGAAGGCATCTGACGGGGGGCTGATCCGCTCGAGCCGCCGTCGCTTCTTCTCGGCATTCTGATGCTCGACATCCGCAAAACCTGTGACGCATGATCGCGCCGACTCAAGGCCGATGAGCGGTGATTCGATGTGGTGCAGCTACGCCCGCAAGCCCGGCGTGCACGAGCAGCGCCAGCGCGCCGCGCGTGAAAGCCAAGCGTCTGGCGTGCGCCGCTCTGAGGAGGGGGCGATACGAGGCCAGCCGCAGCGGCTTGATGCGCGCCGGCGGTGGCGATCACCCGTTTTGCTCGCGCCTCACCGCCGCGAGGAAATCGGCGCACCACGCGCGCACTTCACCGTCGACCTCGGTGGCGAACCGAGTCAGCCCGGCCGCAAAAGCGGAGCGGTCAGCGTGGCCGAGAGTGATCCTTCCGGCATGACGCTTCCTGCCGGTTCGTGGCAAGCTTCCGGCAAAGTTGCCTGAGGACCCAGATCTTGAAAGGTATCATTCTGGCCGGCGGCGCGGGCACTCGCCTGCACCCGGTCACCCTGAGCATCAGCAAGCAGCTCTTGCCGATCTACGACAAGCCGATGGTGTATTACCCGCTGGCGGCGCTCATGCTGGCGGGGATCCGGGACATCCTGCTGATCTCGACGCCCGAGGACCTGCCGCTCTTTCGGCGCCTGCTGGGCGATGGCGCCAGGTGGGGCATCTCACTCTCCTATGCCGAGCAGCCGCGGCCCGAGGGACTGGCGCAGGCGTTCATCATCGGGCGGCGGTTCGTCGGGAGTGACCCCGTCGCGCTGGTCCTCGGTGACAACATCTTCTACGGCCACGGGCTGCCGGAGCAGCTCGAGGCCGCCGCGCAGCGGCGCGAGGGCGCCACGGTGTTCGCCTATCGGGTGCGCGATCCCGAGCGCTATGGCGTGGTGCAGTTCGATGAGAAAGGGCGGGCACTCGACATCGAGGAGAAGCCCGCTACACCCAAATCGCACTTCGCCGTGACCGGCCTCTATTTCTACGACAACCGGGTGCTCGAGATCGCCGGGGGCCTCGAGCCCTCCGCGCGCGGGGAGCTCGAGATCACCGACGTCAACCGCAAGTACCTCGAGCGCGGTGAGCTGCGGGTGGAGCCGCTGGGCCGCGGGGTGGCGTGGCTCGACACGGGAACCCATGAGTCGCTGCTGCAGGCGTCGATGTTCATCGAGGCGATCGAGACCCGGCAGGGGCTCAAGGTCTGCTGTCCCGAGGAGATCGCCTACCGCAAGGGGTACATCAGCGCCGACCAGCTGCAATCCCTGGCGCTGCCGCTTGCCAAGACGGGCTACGGAACCTATCTCCTCGAGATCCTGCAAGGGGGCGGCTGAGGTGGAGTTCGTTCCGACCGATATCCCGCAGGTCGTGCTGATCCGCCCCAAGGTGTTCGGCGATGACCGCGGGTACTTCATGGAATCTTGGGAGCAGAGAAAGTTCGCCGCCGCGGGACTCGACCTGAAGTTCGTTCAGGACAACCACAGCCATTCCGCCCGGCACATCCTGCGGGGACTTCACTACCAGATCGAGCAGCCGCAGGGAAAGCTGATACGCGTCGTCACGGGCACCGTCTACGATGTCGTGGTGGATATCCGCCGCAGCTCGCCGACTTTCGGCAAATGGGTGGGTGTGGTCCTGTCCGCGGAAAACCATCACATGCTCTGGGTGCCGCCGGGATTCGCGCATGGCTATCTCGTGCTCAGCGAGTCTGCGGACTTCCTCTACAAGGTCACCGATTTCTGGGCGCCGGCCCAAGAGCGGGCGATCCGCTGGAACGATCCGGACATCGGCGTGAAGTGGCCGCTGCCGGCGGGAGCCGAGCCGGTCCTCTCTGGCAAAGACGCCGCTGCGCCAAGCTTCCGCGACGCAGAGGTTTACGCTTGATGCCATCCGCGTCGGCAACGAAGGTTCTGATCACGGGCGCCGGCGGGCAGGTGGGCCGGATGATCCTCGAGACGAAACCTGCGGATGTCGAAGCGAGTGCTTGCACCCACGCTGATCTCGACATTGGCGCGGACGAAGCCGTACGCGAATGCGTCGCTCGCCATCGGCCGGAGCTGATCATCAATGCGGCGGCATACACCGCGGTCGACAGGGCCGAATCGGAGCCGGACGCCGCGCAGCGGATCAATGCGATGGGTCCCGGGCACCTGGCGGCGGCGGCCCGGGACTGCGGTGCGCGGCTGATCCACATCTCGACCGACTTCGTGTTCGATGGCACCGCATCGGTTCCCTACCGGCCGCAGTCCGTCACGAACCCGCTCAGCGTCTACGGCAAGAGCAAGCGGGCTGGCGAGCTCGCCGTGCTCGAAGCACTGCCGGAGCGCTCCACGATCGTGCGGACCGCCTGGGTGTACGCGGCAAGCGGCGCCAACTTCGTGCGCACCATGCTGCGCCTCATGCGGGCGAGCGGCGCCGTGAGGGTGGTAGCGGACCAGGTGGGAACGCCGACCGCGGCGCGCTTCCTCGCGGAGGCGCTGTGGCGGATGGCCGGCAATCCGCAGATTCGCGGCATTCACCACTGGACCGACGCGGGCGTGGCCAGCTGGTACGACTTTGCGGTGGCGATCGCGGAGGAGGGCGCGCAGCTCGGCATTCTGCCCGCCGAGGTGACCGTGACCCCGATTGCGACCGCGGACTACCCGACGCCGGCGCGACGCCCCTCCTACAGCGTGCTCGACAAGCGCTCGCTCGCGCCATTCGGTCTGACCCCTGTCCATTGGCGCCAGCGTCTGCGCAGCGTGTTAAAAGAGATCCCGAATGCGTAACATGGAGAACGCTCAGCCCGCGCGGATCGGCGATGCCGCGGGCACGTTGCCGCGCAAATCGCGCCTGCTCGTCACCGGCGGCGCCGGCTTCATCGGCGCGAACTTCGTGCATCACTGGCTGGAGATGCACCCGGGCGACCGCGTCGTCGTGCTCGATGCGCTGACCTACGCCGGAAATCTCGCCAACCTCGAGCCGGTGAAGGGCCATCCGGATCTGAAGTTCGTGCAGGGCAACATCTGCGATACGCCGAAGGTCGAGCGCTTGCTGCGCGAGGAGGGAATCGACACGATCGTGCATTTCGCGGCCGAGTCGCACGTCGACCGCTCGATCCACGGCCCCGACGCTTTCATCGAGACCAACGTGCACGGTACCCACTCGATGCTGAAGGCCGCGCGCAAGGTGTGGCTGGAGGAGAAGACGGTCCCCCGGCATCGGTTCCACCACGTGTCCACGGATGAGGTCTATGGGTCACTGGGACCGAAGGACCCCGCTTTCCACGAGCGCACTGCGTACGCGCCCAATTCCCCCTATTCCGCGAGCAAGGCCGCCTCGGATCATCTGGTGCGGGCCTACCACCATACCTATGGCCTTCAGGTCACGACCAGCAACTGCTCGAACAACTACGGCCCGTTTCATTTCCCCGAGAAGCTGATTCCGCTCATGATCGTCAATCTGCTGCACGGGCGGGCGCTGCCGATCTACGGCGACGGCCGCAATGTCAGGGACTGGCTGCACGTCAGCGATCACTGCCGCGGCATCGACCTCATCCTGCGCAACGGCCGGCCGGGGGAGGTCTACAACATCGGCGGGGGTGTGGAGAGCGAGAACCTCGAGCTGGTGGAGACACTGTGTGCCGTGGCGGATGATGCGTTCGCAGCTCTCCAGGACCTCTGCTCCCGCTTCTCGGGCTGCCCGGCCGCCCGCGGCGACAAGTCCTCGAGCCTCATCCAGTTCGTCAAGGACCGCCCCGGACACGACCGCCGCTACGCCATCGATTGCGGCAAGGCCGAGCGCGAGCTCGGATACAGAGCGCAAGTGTCTCTCGCCCAGGGACTGCGCAACACCTTCGACTGGTACGTGCAGAACGAGTGGTGGTGGCGCGCCGTCATGGACGGCAGCTACCAACGGTGGGTCGAGACGCACTACCGATAGCACTGCAGCCCCCATCCATCGCTGTTAGGGCTTCATGTACGGTAGTGATTCGACGCTGAGTTGCCCATGGCCAAAGGCTGCGCGCTCGCGGAGAAATGATGCGATCGCGGACTCCCCGCGCCCCGATGATCCATGAGCCAGTAGAATCGCACCCCGGTTGCATCGACGATCGCTTCTTCCAACCCGTGCCCGACATCCTCGAGCTCTACGTCACTTCTCACCGGCGCTTTCGCGTGGAAGCGTCCGAGGCGCAAGGCGTTCCATCCCTGCCGTCCGCGGCGGCCGCCAGAATCGAACGCGCATTCGATGGCGGCCCGGGAGCGGGCCTGCTTCACCTGGCGACCGTGGAGGTCAAGACTTCTCTGCCACCGGGACTCGCCTTCGCGCGCGGCTTCGCGCAGCGCTATGTGACGCAGCTCTGTCATCTCGGAGAAAGCGAGCGTCAGGCGCAAGGGCAATGGGTCGAGCCTCCGGGTGAGGACGAGCTCGCAACCGCGGCGCTCGATGCGCCGCCCATCAAGGGGACGGAATATCTCGATGCCGAGACGCTGCGCGCCGCGTGGCTCGAGATCGATGTCGCGGTCCGGGATGGGGTCGGCAAGAGCGGCCAGGGCCTGCGCGCCTACCTGCACGAGAGAAATCCTCTCTGGCGTCTCGTTGGCCGGGTGACCTTCCATCTCGCGGAGAACAAGCGCGATGAGGACTATCCGTTTGCGTTTCTCGCCACCTACGCCGGCAGTGTCTCGGAGCGCGGCGAGCCGCGCCATCTCCCGCTGGCGCGTGCCCTTAAGGAGTACGCCGGCGCCGCCCAGCGCAAGCGGCTCGCGGCTCTGCTGACTCCCATCCGCGACGCTTCGCAGCGCCTGCCGTGGGTGCAGGAGCTCATCGACAGCGGCGACATGTACCAGCCGCTCGCCTGGACGCCCGCGGAGGCGCACCGATTCCTGCGCGATGTTCCGGCGCTCGAGGAGAGCGGCCTCGTGGTGCGGATTCCGGACTGGTGGCGGCCGGAGCGCCCGAAGCGGCCGCAGGTGAGCGTGCGCATCGGCAGCGCGGCGGCCGCCTCACTCGGTGCCGCGGCGCTGCTTGATTTCTCCGTCGGCCTCACCTTGGACGGGGAGCCGCTGACCGAGGCGGAGCGGCGGCAGCTGCTCGCGGCGGCGGGCGGCCTCGTGCGGCTGCGCGGCCAATGGGTCGAGGCGGACGGCGAGAAACTGGCGGCGGCGCTCGCGCACTGGAAGCGCATCGAGCGGGACACCCGCGACGGGGGGCTTTCATTCCACGAGGGCATGCGCCTGCTCGCCGGCGCGGGCGACAGCGGCCGCACCGTCGAGGAGCTGCCGGAGCTGCTCAAGGCGTGGAGCGGCATCGAGGCGGGCGAAGGACTGCGGGAACTGCTCGGCCGCCTGCGAGATCCGCAGCGCGAGCGGGAGCTGTCCCTCGCCGGTCTGCGGGCGACACTGCGCCCCTATCAGGTGACCGGCGCGAAGTGGCTGGCCCTGCTCACCGGGTTGGGGCTCGGCGCCTGCCTCGCCGATGACATGGGGCTGGGCAAGACTCTGCAGGTGATCGCGCTGCTGCTGCATCTGCGGGCCGCGGTGCCGGCCAGCAGCATCGCAGGCGGACGCGGAGCCCCGCGCAAGCGGAGCGAGCGCCTGCCGCCCAGCCTCATCGTCGCCCCGGCCTCGCTCATCGCCAACTGGAAGGCCGAGATCGAGCGCTTCGCGCCGGATCTCGAGGTTTTCGTGGCGCACCCCTCCGAGACCGCCGCGAATCTGGGCGAGGCCGCGGATCTCGATACCGCGCTTCACGGGATGGACGTGGCGCTGACGACCTACGGCGTGGTGGCGCGCTCGGCGGCGCTGCGCGAGCGGCCCTGGCGGCTGGCCGTGCTCGATGAGGCGCAGGCGATCAAGAACGCCGGAGCCCAGCAGTCACGGGCGGTGAAGCAGCTCAGGGCCGAGAGCCGCATCGCGCTCACCGGCACGCCCATTGAGAACCATCTCTCGGACCTCTGGTCACTGTTCGATTTCCTGAACCCGGGGCTGCTGGGGAACGCGCGCGCCTTCGCCGGTGCCGCCAAGCGCCTGGCACAGGAGTCGGGGCAGACCTATGCGCCGCTGCGCAGGCTGGTGCAGCCGTACCTCTTGAGGCGCCTGAAGACCGACAGGCGGGTGATCGCGGATTTACCCGAGAAGACCGAAGTGCGCTCATTCTGTGGTCTCACGCGCGAGCAGGCGGCGCTCTATGGCGAGTGCGTCGCGGCGCTGCAGCGAGCGCTCGGCCACACCGAGGGCATTCAGCGCCGCGGCACGGTGCTCGCGCATCTGATGCAGCTCAAGCAGATCTGCAACCACCCCGCTCAGTGGTCCGGGCAGGGTGGGTACGCAGCGGAGCGCAGCGGTAAGTTCGAGCGGCTGGCGAGCCTTTGCGAAGAGCTGGCCGAGCGCCAGGAGCGCGTGCTCGTCTTCACGCAGTTCCGCGAGATGACGGCGCCGCTCGCGGAGCATCTCGGGCGGGTATTCGGCCGGCCAGGGCTCATCCTGCACGGCGGCACCGCCGTCTCCAAGCGCCAGTCGCTCGTCGATGCCTTCCAGCGCGAGGACGGGCCGCCCTTTTTCGTCCTCTCCCTCAAGGCCGGCGGCACCGGCCTCAACCTCACCGCCGCCTCGCAGGTGATTCATTTCGACCGCTGGTGGAATCCCGCCGTCGAGAATCAGGCGACCGATCGGGCGTTTCGGATCGGGCAGCAGCGCAACGTGCTGGTGCACAAGTTCGTCTGCCGCGGCACGCTGGAGGAGAAGATCGATGCGCTCATCGAGGCGAAGGCCGGGCTCGCTCGCGATCTGCTGGGAGAGGGAGGGGAGCGGCTTCTGACCGAGATGAGCGACGAGGAGCTGCTCGATGTCGTGGCGCTCGACATCCAAAAGGCGTGCGCGGCATGATGCGGCGCGAAGCGAGCCTGCCGCCTGTTCCCCGTGGGCGGCCCGAACCGAGGTCACGATGAGCTGGTGGAACTACGCCCCGAAGCCGAGCGTGTCCGAGGTGCGCAGGCGCGCGGAACGCGAGGCCCAACGCCTGGCGAAGCGCCTTGCTAAGGCGGGACGTACCGCATCCGCGGTCGTCATCGACGGCCGCACCATCGCGCGGACCTTCTGGGGCAAGGCATGGTGCGCGAACCTCGAGTCATACCGCGACTACGAGTATCGCCTGCCGCGCGGGCGCAGCTATGTGCGCAACGGGGCGGTGCTCGACCTCGACATCCGGCCCGGGAGAATCGCGGCTGTGGTGTCCGGCACGAGCCTCTACGATGTCGAGATCAAGATCAAACCGGTGGCCGCCCCACACTGGACCCGCATCAAGGGCCAGTGCGCGGGGCAGATCGGCTCGCTGATCGAGCTGCTCGAGGGGCGTCTCCCGGATCGGGTGCTGCAGATCATCACTCACCGCGAGCAGGGTCTTTTCCCGAAGCCCGCGGAGATCGAGATGACCTGCTCCTGTCCCGACTGGGCCACGATGTGCAAGCACGTGGCCGCCGTGATGTACGGCGTCGGCGCGCGATTCGACCAGGAACCGAAGCTGCTCTTCACGCTGCGCAAGCTCGACCACGAGGAACTGATCGCCCAGGCGGCCGATGTCGAGGTCACTCGGCGCAGCGGCCGCAAGACGCTCGCCAGCGAGGATCTCGGCAGCGTGTTCGGGGTCGAGCTGGCCGAGACGCCGCGGGCGGTGACCCAGGCCGCAAAGCCAGCCTCTCGAAGGGCCCGCGCTGCGACTGCTGTCAAGAAGCGCGGGCGGAAGGCCGCACGGTGAACCCAGCGTGGCTGGACGAAACGACGGTGCCGAGGCACCGCTTTCATCACGTGTCGACGGACGAAGTTTTCGGCTCTTTGGGATTTAGGGGTCCTGCATTCCACGAGCGCATGCCGTATGCGCCGAACTCGCCTTACTCGGCCACCAAGGCGGCTTCCGATTACCTGGTGCGGGCCTGCCACCATACCTATGCCTGCAGGTGACAACCAGTAACTCCTCCAATAACTGCGGACCATTTTCATTTTTCCGAGAAGCTGATTCCCCTGATGATCGTGAACCTATTGCACGGGCGGCCAATGCCGATCTACGGCGACGGCTGCAACGTCAGGGACTGGCTACACGTGAGTGATCACTGCCGAGGCATTGATCTGGTTTTAAAGAACGGCAGCCCGTGAGGTCTACGAGGGGGTGTCGAGAGCGAGAACTCCTGCCTGCCCTGCGGCACGTGGTGAGAAAACCTCCACTCTCATTCAGCTCGTCAAGGACAGCCCCGGCCACGAACGGCGTTACGCTATTGATTGCGGTAAGATCGAGTGGGACTTGGGCTACAAGGCGCAAGTCTGCCTGGGCTCCGGGCTGCGGAGCACCGTTCACTGGTATCTCCGGGACGAGTGGTGGTGGCGTGCCGTTATGGACGGTAGTTATCAGCGCTGGATTGAGGCGCACTATCGCTAGGGCTTGCCGCGCGGGAGTCTTTGCTGCGCCAAGCAGATAAGTCCCGCTTGAGCATTTCCTCGAGGTCATTGATTTCCTGCTCGTAGCGAGTAATGACTTGCTCCGGAAATTCAGATAGGGCGTCGCGCCATCTTGGCCACGGCCGCTGCTGGGCGTACAGGGCCGTCTGTACAAGACTGCGCAGCGGACGAATCCGTTTGAGTTGTCCGACGGCATTAGAGGCCAGTCGGGAGGTCCCCCAGGTGCGCGCGTGAATGTCATGGACCAGGCGCGCCAATGCGGGTAATCGCGCCCGGCCATTGCCGTTTATACGTCGAAGAAGCGAGGTGGGGACAAACTCGGGGTCCACTCCAATGAACGCATAAAGCCTGCGCATGACGCTTCGGGGCTCGGCTGCGATTTGCTCGAAAAGGAAGGTCAAAATCTGTTCGCTGGGGAAAAGCGAGTGGGCGATCTTGAGCTGCGTTGCGTAATAGCCTCCCTCGAATACTGCTGGATAGCGCTGAGCCTGAGCCACGAGCGTAGCCTCGCCCAAGCCGTTGCGTCCGAAGAAGCGCCAAGATGACAGAGCTCGCTCGTAGGGATTTCGTAAGCAGCAGATGAGGCGCATGTTAGGGTCATAATCCCGGATGCGCCGCAATGCTTCAGGGCTGGATAGATACTCTTCGCAGGCTTCGCCTGCAACGCGCTCCGCTGCGCTTGCGAAGAAGCGCGCATACCAATGAACGCCCATGTGATGATGCTGGCTGAAAAAGAATGTGGCCCGGTTCGCCGGTATGAACACGTCCGGGTGCTCGCGCAAGCATTCGGCGAACCAGCTGCTACCGGCTCTTCCGGGTCCGATGAATAGGAATGTGGGGCTGCAAGCCTTCCCGGCAGGCGCCGCGTAGTGTGCCTGATGGCCCATTATATTGGTTGATAATTCTGGAATCGGGATATCGGGGCGCTTCTGAAACTAGCGTAACCTGCTGCTCTCCGCAACGTCCGGCACCACTCCATCTTGCCTATACTTGATCCGAGGAGTTCGAGCCGGGGTGCGGTGAGGCTGCGAGCAGTCTTTGAAACCGATCTCCGAGACGATATATTCGTGGTCCATCGTCGATCGGGAGTTCGCGTAATTGAAGTCCAACGTGATGCGACGAGCCATTGCGAGCCTGTTGGAAGGCACAAGGCTTGAAATCTCGGCGCGATACATCAACGCACGCATCCTGCAGCTGCGATATCCCCCGCACAGCCAATCGAACGAGGGAGAGATTCTTGCCCGTCTGGCGCGTCATACGAACGCGCCCAAGACATTCGTGGAATTCGGCTTTCACTGGAACGAGTTCAACTGCATCGGATTGGTCCGTGAGTTCTCGGGTTTGCTCGTCGATGGTGGTGACCGGAATGTTCGGCTCGCAAGGCGTCTGTTTCCCAAGAATATCCGTGTCGAGACGCGGTTTCTGACGCTGGAAAACCTTGGGTTCATCGAGGAGCATTTTAAAGGTCGCTCTCTGGGTATCCTATCGATCGACGTCGATGGCAACGACTACTGGTTCCTGCAGCGGCTCCTGCCCATGCGGCCGGCGATCATTGCTGTGGAGTATAATGCGTCCTTTTTGCTCAACCGAATTACGATTCCGTACCAGTCGGATTTCGATCGCCACAAGGCGCACCCAAGCGGACTCTACTGCGGGGCCTCCTTGGTTGCACTCGCCGAGCTTTGCCGGAAGCATGGCTATGGCTTGGTAGCAGTCTCGGACAGCGGCGCAAATGCATTCTTCGTCGCCAACGAGCGGCTGACCCCCGACCTTCACCCGCTTGCGCCTGAATCGGCTTATCGCGAATGTACATTGACCAATTTGTGGAACGGTTCGACCGCCGCCGAGCAGTGGAATACCATTCGCCACTTGGATTTCGTTGAAGTATGACCGAGACGATGGAGGCGCACAGGCGGTCGGCGCGGGACGCGATGAGGATCGTCAGCCGTCGGGAACTCGGGCGGGATGCTTGGGATGCCGCGGCCGATGCTAGTCCGGAGGCATGGCTCTGGCACCGCTACGACCTATGCGATACGGCCGTGCGGGATTGGCCGGGGCGAACTGATGCGAGTTTCGCAGTGGTCAATGCAAATGGGCAGATCGAAGCGCTAGTGCCGGCCTATGTCCTTGAGCGCAAAAGCTACTTCGGCGTTCGTGTCCGCGATCTGAACTCGAATGGCGGCCCGGCTCTGGCGCCAACCGTGGGGCGATCGCGACGCCAACACGTGCTCGGAGCGGTCCTCGCGCAGTTTCGAGCACGGTCGGAGTCCTCACGGGTGATTCGAACTACGATCACCCTGCCGCCTATGAGTCCGGCATTCCGAGGTCCCAACGGCCCTCGCTGCAATCCATTGCTCTACATGGGATGCGAGGACAACTCGGGCCAAACATGGGTCGTTGACCTGCGGGATGGCTCCGAACGTGCCTGGAAACGCTTTGAGGGTCGCGCGCGGACAGGAGTGCGAGGAGCCAAGGAGGCAGGGGTGACGGTTCGACAGAGTACAGATACGAGCGACTGGGAAGCAGTCTTCAAGTTGCATCAGGAGACGTATCGGCGCCTCGGCGTACCCAGCTACCCCGCGGCGCTATTTCGGACGATTTTCGAGCAGTTGGTGCCAACGGGACTTTCCGTCGTATACTTTGCCGAATGGGAAGGCATGCCCATTGCGGTGGCCAACATCGCCTGTTACAAGAACGGCGGGTATTACTGGCATGGCTTCGCTTCCGATCAAGGCTTGCGCACCAACGCCGGCACGCTGCTCATCTGGAGAGCGATCGAGGATCTGGCGGCGAACGGTACTCTTGCGTGGTTCGATTGCGGAGAGGCCGTGCTGCATTCCGGCGGTAAGCATCGGCAGCTCAGCGAATTCAAAAAGAGCTTCGGCGGCGAGCTTTATCCTGTATTTCAGGGGCAGCTCAGGAGCCCGATCAAGCTATACAATCGGCTGCTTCATTTGAAGGGCTTGATCAAGGGCGATTGAGAATAGCAACGATGCGCCGCTCGGATCTCTTGCCCCCAGCCGTGACCCGGGCACTGCTTCGAGGTTTGGGCCGGGCCACCCTGCGCGGAGATTATTCGAACTGGGAATCGGCGCTCGCCGCATCGGCGCCGTACGAGACCGATCTGTCGGTCTATGCGCGCCTGACTGAGGAGATCCGGGCCGGTCGAAGCACATCATCGCGTCTTCTCAGCCCGCTGCTGTCTGCCATCCTGCTGGCGGGCGGCATGGCGCGCGTACTGGATTTCGGCGGCAATCTCGGCGAAGTCTACTTCGATGCTTGCCGGTTGGCAGGGCGCCATATCGAATCGTGGAACGTGGTCGATCTTCCGGAGATCGCGTTGCTCGGAAATTCACGCTTCGCGGACGACAAGCTGCGATTCTTTTCGACCATAGAGGATGCGCTCGCCCGACAAACGCCGAACGTGGTGCTTTGCTTCCACGTGCTGCAGTATCTGCAGTCACCTTTCCAGTATCTCTCGCGACTCGTCGCACTTGCGCCGTCGTTGATCGTGCTGAATGAGTTTCCGGTAGGAAATCGAGAGCGAATCATGGTTCAACATCTGCTCCCGGAGCTCGGTGGCGGCCGTCGTCCCGTAAGAATCTTCTCCGACGAGCAGATTGCTGCCGCTCTCGCCGACTGGGAACTGATCGAAGAAATTGGGCTGCCACCCTGGGATCGGACGCTGGTGGGGGCCCGGCATGTGTCTCGAATCTACCGCCGCCGGGCTGGGTGATCCGCTTTGCCGTATGGCCGGTCACTTTACGGCGATCGAGAATTCCGGATGCCTTGCGGCATCGATCAGCGCATTGTGCAGCATGTCTGCGGCGTTCAGATCTTGTTCGCCCCGCGTCAGGGGCAGTACCGGAATGTGGCCGATGAAGGCGGCTGTCGCTGAAAACGTGCTGGGCGGACTGATCACGAAGTCGCAGAGCGACAGTGCCGCGAAGCTGTCGAACCAATGGCCTTTTAGGTTTTTTGCGCCCGGGGCGAAGGCGTAGGGCAGTCCGCACAGCTCCTTCGGATCCTGCCAGGCCTCTGAAGCGAGAACCACGACGATGTTCCTGCCCACGCGAAGGTCGACCAATTGGCGTATCCAGCGGGCATATTGTGCGGTGCTGAAGTAGAACCTACCGTCGTTCCAGATGCGATAGTCCGTTTGTCGAGCTAGCAGGCCCACGACAACATCGTGTTTGGCTCGCAAGGACCCGATGTAGTCCTCCGCCCGCGTTTGCCATTCCGCAGCCGGCTGGAACCAAGAACGGAGGGTGTGCTGCTGCTCCTCGACATACTGCCAGCCGGCGATGCACCAGCCCGCGCAGGCGCTCAGTCGGTAGTGCCGAACCTCTTCCAGGAATTGCGGGTCCTGCAGATCGATCCGCTCGCCGGCCCTGTCGTTTATCTTTATGGCGTGCCACCGCGGCCATTTGCCTGCCGCTGATTGCATCATTCTCTGCAGCCACCAACGATCCTCGCTCAATTTGCGCACGCGCTCTGGGAGCATGTTCAACATGCGCGCGTACTGATCTGCGCGAGTCTGCCTGGCGGGAAAGAGACAACCTGGGCGCTCTCGCCAGATCGAGAAATACTTCGCCCAGTCCCAAAACGCGAGGTTGAGGACCTCGACGGCGCCGTCGTTTGCACGCGCCCAAGCGAGCCAGTGCAGAAAGCGAAGCACTTGGTTCCCGAGGCGGCCGGCGCCGTACGTATAGACTACGAGAGGCTTACGCATGGGGAGGGAGTCCTTGCAATTCGCTCGCCGGTACCTGAAGCATTCAACCCTCTTGCGGCAGCCGCCGCCATGGCAAGAAAATCGCCTGCAGCATCAACCATAGGTTCTGCCGTGCCCGCGGTTCGAACGGCTCCAGACCGAATGTTGTAATGAAGAACGAGATCAGGGATGCGGCAATTGCGCCGCGCGCGCCCCACGAGGGAACCAGAACGAGGTTCAGAGCGATGTTGGTCACTCCGCCTGCGATGGCGGTGATCAAAGCGAACTTGAACAGGTTTTCGTTCGTGATATAGATTCCCCGCGCAACGCCGAAGTTGGTGAAAAAGAGTCGCAGCGCAAGCCACGGGAGCAGGGGTGACGCACCTGCGTAAGCCCGTCCGTACAGGAGCCGTGTGAGCCATGGGCCGAGAATCGACAGCGGCACGGCGACGACCAGAAAGAGTGCCATCATCAGCCGATAGAGATTGTGCAGTCGACGTCGGTATTTGAGCGGGCCCTCGACCTTCGAGCGCGTGATTTCGACTGCGGCTACAGTCTGAATGACCATGGGGATGAAGGAGAATACGCTGACGATTCTGATGGCGGCGGCATATTGCCCCAGCTCACTGCCGCCCAAAATCGAGCCGATGACAATTTGATCCGCATACGCCTGGGCGTAGACGGCGAGACCGGATACGGCGAGCGGCCAGCTCTCGCGCAGCAACGAAAGCATCTGGTCTCGCTCACCTCGCCAGGCCCGGTAGCGCCAGCCCCTCTGCCGCCTGACCCACCACCATCCGAGGGAATTCAGCCCGTGCTCGGCTGCGGTCGCTGCCGCGAAGTAAAGTATTGCGGCGTGCAAAAATATCAGTGCCACGCGCAGCGAATTCGTCAGCAGGATCGAGATCATCCGGATCCACGCGGATACCCGTGGTTCTCGCATCGACTGGAGCAACAGGTCCGTGACGTTTC
Organism: Pseudomonadota bacterium; assembly: GCA_019352035.1. Lineage (GTDB taxonomy): Bacteria > Pseudomonadota > Gammaproteobacteria > Steroidobacterales > Steroidobacteraceae > 13-2-20CM-66-19. The sequence goes on from JABBNZ010000038.1 coordinate 16,010, forward strand.
CGAGCTGCAGGACCAACCCTACCGAGACCACCACGATCAGCGCGGGCGTTGGATCCTGCAAATGCGCCCGCCATGCGGCTACGGCTGCGCAAATGAGTAGGCCTGCGAAGGCGCCGATTCCTCGTAGGGATAGCGCCGTCCCCATGATCTGAGCGGTCTGCTGCGGGTTCGTCACGAGCTCGCGAACTACCACCCGGTTCACTCCGAGCTCCGTCCCCGTCGCCACCATTCCGACGATGGCGATGGCGTAGTTTAACCAGCCATAGCGCTCGGGCCCGAGGTAGCGGGCCGTCCAGACCCCTACCAGGAGGCCGGCCGCCATCTTCAAGAACTGCTCGGAGAACAGCCAGAACGAGTTGCTGATCGCTCGCTGCAGGCGGTGCCGTCCTTCGATCCGCGCACGCGCCTGCGCCACGACTCTATTGAGCCACCGCATCGTCACGCCCGAGCACGGCCCGAAATGGCGGGCGGGTGACGCAAGCCGCGCCATTGTGACGCAGCCTCGACGGTTTCCGGGTCGAAAGGCCGGACGGAGCGGCTCGAGGTCGGGTGGCTGGGATCCAGGTTGATAATATCCACTCCGATGGTTCAGTCTCGCCTGCGCCGCATTGCCGATTATACTGTAGCTGGGTCCTGATCCCGGCCGGTGCTGCTGGCCCCGACCGTGAGCGCGCAATCGCCTCGTGACGGGCAATTCGGGGCTACCTGGGGCAAGGCACCACGGTCGGCGGTTCTGCCGGCGGGGAGTGTATTCCACATCCTTTCGACCCCTTTGGAGTCCCAATTCCGCTCCAAAGCTACAGCGCTCCCGCTACAATTGCGGCTTCGCATGAGGAGAGCCGGGGGCGATGAAGGCCTCGAGGTCCGGCAGGTGGCCGGATGGAGGCTCGAGCGTGCTTTGCTTGCACTGGCGATTAAGGGTTGGTGATGCGCTTGATGCGACGTCCGTTCGGGCCGCTGGCCGGTTTGCTGCTCACGTTCATTGGTCTCTGGCTGCTGGCGGGCTCAGCATACGCGCAGACGACCTCGCTATCGCAAGGTAGCATGAGTGGCCTATTCCAGGGCCTCTCGCAGCAAGAGCAGCAGGCGATTCTCAGTCGGCTCGGTGCCGGTAACCTGGGGGGGGCACCAGCACATTGAACCAGTTGCCCGGACAGCTGGGCTCCACGGGATCCTTCAATCAGTCGCAGCTGCAGCAGCAGATGGCAGTGCGGGTCCGACGCGCCGAAGAGGAGCAGCGGCCGCTGATTCCAGTCCTCAACGGAGGCGACTGGGTCATCATCCAAATCGGATTTCACCTGCCCACCGCACCCGTAAACCAATCCGCGCAGGCGCTGCAGCGGCTCTATTCGACACAAGGGGGTGCGCTGTCCTCGCAGAATCTTCAGGCCCTGAATGCTCTTCAAGGAGGCACGTCCGGCAACGGTTCCACGTTGGCCCAAGCCGTCGCAAGCGCGCCCTCAGCACAATTGACCACTGCCCAGAAATACCAGCTTACGGCGCTAAGGGACCTAATCCGTTCCCGTAATCCCTATCAGCTTTCTCCCGAGGGGGTCTTGAACCTTCCGGGGTTCCCGCCCATCCCGCTGCTGGGACTGACAGAGCAGCAAGCGACCCTCCGCCTGCAGGTCGTCCCGGACTTCCAAGGCCTTCAGGTCAGACTGACTTTACTGCCGCTCAAGAAGACGGGAGAGCAGGCGCTGAAACCGTTCGGCTACGACCTTTTTGCCGAGTACCCATCGAGCTTCGAGCCGCTGACGAACGTTCCGGTACCATCCAATTACATCGTCGGTCCGGGCGATGTCCTCGACGTTCTCCTCTTTGGCAATCAGAATCAAGCCTACCAAATGGTGGTGGGGAGCAACGGCCAAATCAATTTTCCGCAGTTGGGCCCACTCAATGTCGGTGGCCAACTCTTCAGCGTCGTTCAATCGGAGATCGAGGCTCGGGTTGCGCATCAGATGATTGGTGTCCGGGCAAGCGTCAGCATGGCTCAGACCCGCTCAATCCAGGTTTTCGTGATGGGCCAAGCTTTCGAGCCCGGGGCATACACGATCAGCGGACTGGGGACCATCACGTCGGCGCTCTACGCAGCAGGAGGCGTGCGTAGGACCGGTTCGCTCCGCAACATCGAGCTCAAGCGCAACGGTGTCCTGATCAAGAAGCTGGACCTATACGATCTCCTGCTCCACGGGAATACTGCCAACGATGCCAAGCTGCTGCAGGGGGACGTTGTATTCGTGCCCCCGGTAGGCCCCACGGTTGGAATCGAGGGCCAGGTGGAAAGGCCGGCGATCTATGAACTGAAGCGCGAGAAGACGCCGGCGGAAGTGGTTGCCTTGGCAGGTGGGCTCACTCCGGATGCCGATACCGCGAAAGCCACGCTGACTCGAATCATGCCGAATGGCGAGCGGGTGGTCTTGCCTCTCGACCTTACCGCGGGGGGCGCCGCCGAAGGGCTGCGCAATGGAGACCTGCTTCATATTCCCCGGCTCCGACCCACGCTGGACTCAGCGGTCGCGCTCGAGGGCCACGTGTACACTGCGGGCGCGTATTACTACCGGCCGGGAATGCGCCTCACCGACGTGATTCGCTCGGTGCATGACCTCAAGCCCAATGCGGACCTTCATTACATTCTCATTCGCCGCGAGCTGCCCCCCGATCGACACATCGAGGTGCTTTCCGCCGATCTGACTGCTGCGCTGGCGGCTCCGGGTTCGCAGGCCGACGTGAAGCTGATGCCGCGGGACCGTATCATTGTCTTCGACCTGTCCTCGAGCCGCGATCGGATCATCCAGCCCATCTTGAATGAGCTCCGTGCGCAGTCGACGGCGGAGCACCCGGAGCGGGTGGTGACCGTCGATGGCCGGGTGAACGTTCCTGGACAGTACCCTCTCGAGCCGGATATGAGAGTGGCTGACCTGATCAGGGCGGGCGGCGGTCTGGCCGATGCAGCATATTCTGGCAAGGCTGAGCTAACGAGATACATCGTAGCTCCTGACGGTACGCGCCGGACTGAGATAAAGACCGTCGATCTTGCCGGGGCGCTCAGCGGCGACGCCGCGGACAATGTGAAACTTGAGCCTTACGACGTCTTGAGCGTCAAAGAAGTCTCCCAGTGGGCAAACCAGGAAAGCGTCGTCCTAAAGGGCCAGGTTCGCTTTCCGGGGACGTATACTATCAAGCCGGGCGAGACCCTGAAATCCGTGATCGGGCGTGCTGGCGGGTTGACCCGATATGCGTTTCCGCAAGGGGCCGTATTTACTCGTGTGGAGTTGCAGCAGCGCGAGCAGCATGAGATGAATCAGCTCGCCCAGCGCATGAAGATCGAGCTCGGAGTGCTGGCCCTGCGTGCCGTGGCCACGACTCAGGGAAGCAACGTCGGCAACGCGTCCAATGCGCTCATCGTCGGCCGGTCGCTGCTCTCGCAACTGCAAACGGAGAAAGCGGTGGGCCGGCTGGTGATCAATCTGCGAAGGATCATGAGAGATCCCGCTGATTCCCCATACGATGTCATGCTGCGAAACGGGGACCAGCTGATTGTGCCGAAATTCGAGCAGGAGGTGACGGTCATCGGCGAGGTGCAGGACCCAACTTCGCATCTTTACCATCCGCGCCTGTCGCGTGACGACTACATTCGTCTGAGTGGTGGATTTACTGCGCAGGCTGACCAGAAGCGAATCTACGTGGTCCGCGCCGACGGAAGTGTGGTGGCCAATGGGGGCAGTCGCTGGTTCAGCCGCGGACCTAACCTAGAAATCCAGCCAGGAGACACTATTGTGGTGCCGATCAATGCGGAGCAGATGCTCCCGCTGCCGTTCTGGCAAGCCGTTACGGGAATTATGTATAACGTGGCCATTGCTGCCGCGGCGGTCCATGCATTGTAGCAACGACATACATATGACGGTCGGCTCAACATGACTAAGCGGGCACTTATCACCGGAGTTACGGGTCAGGACGGCGCCTACCTTGCCGAGTTCCTCCTGGAAAAAGGATACGAGGTGCATGGCATCAAGCGTAGAGCCTCCTCTTTCAACACGGAGCGCATTGATCATCTCTACCAGGACCCGCACGAGCGAGAGGTCCGTTTGCACTTGCATTACGGTGACCTAACCGACGCCACCAATCTGATTAGAATCGTCCAGCAGGTTCAGCCGGACGAGATCTACAATCTTGCCGCCCAAAGCCACGTGGCAGTCTCGTTCGAGACTCCGGAATACACCGCCAACTCCGATGCACTGGGTACCTTGAGGCTGCTAGAGGCCATCCGAATCCTGCGCCTGGACGAAAGGACCCGCTTCTATCAGGCCTCGACGTCCGAGATGTTCGGTAAGGTGCGGGAGACCCCGCAGAGAGAGACCACGCCGTTCTATCCCAGATCACCCTATGGGGCCGCAAAGGCTTATGCCCATTGGATCACGGTGAACTACCGTGAGGCGTATGGGATGTTTTCGTGCAATGGCATTCTCTTCAATCATGAGTCGCCCATACGAGGCGAGACGTTTGTTACGCGGAAAATCACGCGGGCATTGACGCGCATCCACGAGGGGCTGGAGGCGTGTCTCTATCTCGGGAATCTGGACTCGCTGCGAGACTGGGGCCACGCGAAGGACTACGTGCGGGCACAGTGGATGATGTTGCAGCAGGACGTGCCGGATGACTACGTCATCGCGACCGGCGAACAGCACTCGGTCCGAGAGTTCGTCACCGAGGCAGCCAGTCGCCTCGGCATGCAGATCGAATGGAGGGCCCAAGGCGTGGGCGAGCATGGTATAGACATCCGGACGGGCCGCGCGATCGTCAAGGTGGACGCTCGCTACTTCCGGCCGACCGAGGTAGATACCCTGCTCGGCGATGCTACGAAGGCCCGCATGAAGCTCGGCTGGCAGCCCGAGCACACATTTTCCGAGCTCGTGGACGAAATGATCCGTGAGGATTTGCAGTTCGCCAAGCGCGATTCAACCATTGCCCGGGAGGGCTTCAGGACCTATCGGTATCGCGAATGACCCCGGACTCTTCCATTTTCGTTGCTGGCCATCGCGGCTTGGTGGGGTCGGCGATCATGCGCCGACTGACAGAGGCCGGGTTCTCGCGGATCGTCACCCGCGATCGTCAGGAGACAGATCTGCGTGATCAATCAGCGGTCAATGTCTTCTTCGAAGGCGTTCGGCCGCAGTTCGTAATCGTGGCTGCGGCGCGCGTGGGCGGAATCCATGCGAATAATTCCCATCCAGCCGAATTCATCCGCGATAATCTGCAGATTCAAACCAACATAATTGACGCGGCGTATCGGAATGGCGCCGAAAAGCTGCTCTTCCTGGGCTCGAGTTGCATATAT
>JABBNZ010000038.1:21357-25108 GCA_019352035.1 Pseudomonadota bacterium
CGCAGCCCATGCCGGAGGAATGCCTCCTTACTGGTTCGCTGGAACCGACAAATGAGTGGTATGCGATCGCGAAAATCGCCGGGCTGAAGATGTGCCAGGCCTATCGCCGGCAGTACGGGTTCCGTGCGATATCCGCCATGCCAACGAACCTGTATGGCCCAGGCGACAACTTCAGTCTTGAGAGCTCGCACGTTCTGCCGGGGCTGATCCGAAAATTTCACGAGGCAAAGGAACTCGGCGATGCTGAGGTGGAGATCTGGGGCACCGGGACGCCCCTCCGTGAATTTCTGCATGTCGATGATCTTGCCGATGCGTGTCTTTTTCTGATGTTGCATTACGAAGGCGAGTCGTGGATTAACGTAGGTTCCGGCCAGGAAGTATCGATAGCGGACCTCGCCGCGGCAGTTGCGAAAGTAGTCGGCCACCGCGGGTCACTGCGGTTCAATTCCGCGATGCCGGACGGTACCCCTCGAAAGCTGCTGGACAGTTCGAGGTTGATGGCCCTTGGCTGGGCTCCCCGAGTCTCCCTTGAGACAGGCATTGAGGGCACCTATCGCTGGTTCCTGGCCCATCGGGACAGATTGCGAGGGTAAGCATCCTTTGGTCCTACGTCGTCAGAAGTGGGCGCCTCTGAGGGCAGCTCGAGCGGTCGCTCGTACGCTTAGGGACCAGTTCGGCTTGAATCTTCGATGGCTGCACGCGTTCAGATCGCTCGTCGCATTCGGTGCTGAGTACCGGCGGTTCCGGCGGCTGAACGAGGGATCACCATTCGCGCTCTGCGCCGGGGATATACTCCCTTCGCTCATCGACCGTACGGCAGCAACGCCCATCGAGCCGATCTATTTTCTGCAGGACACCTGGTGTGCGGGCAAAATCGCCGCGAACTGCCCCACGAATCACGTGGATATCGGGTCCGCAATAAGAGCGATGGCGCTCATTGCGCAATTTGTGCCGGTGACCTTCGTGGACATACGGCGGATAGACATCGACGTGTCCAAGCTGACCTTTCAGGAGGCTTCGATCCTGCAGCTGCCGTTTGCCAATCGCTCTATCACCAGCTTGTCGTCGCTGTGCGTCATCGAGCACATCGGCCTCGGCCGCTATGGAGATCCGCTGGATTCCGGAGGATCCGAAAGCGCCGCTGCTGAGCTGGCACGGGTGCTTGCACCTGGCGGTGATTTGTACGTCAGCGTCCCGGTGGATGACCAGTGCCGCGTCTACTTCAACGCGCATCGCGCGTTCACCCGTGATTATGTGCTGACGCTGTTTTCGGAATTGCACTTGATCGAGGAACGCTACATCTATGGTCGGGCATTGACTCCAGAGTACAGGCCTGCGGCCGGGTTCGGCACTGGCCTTTTTCATTTTCGACGGCCGTGAAGATTTTTAAACGGACGCCATCATGGCGGCGGGCAGTGCGTAAATGCGGCCGCCTACTGTTCGATTTGGCGGAGAACAACGGCGCCTGGGATATTGCGCAGAACGGCGAGCTGTGGCTCATCTCCGCTCTGTTGGCATCCCGCGCCAGACGGGATCCCTTGTCCACCTTTGCGGTCATGGATGTGGGCGCGAACGTGGGGGACTACACCGCTACGGTACTCCGCGAGGCGGACAGGCGGCGACGTGCAGTGACCGTTTGCGCGCTGGAACCTGCCGCACGATCCGCGGAGCGGCTCAGAGCTCGGTTTGCTGACGAGCCTCGAGTTACGGTCGTCGAGGCAGCGGCCGGAAGACAGACGGGTCTCGGCAAGCTCTACGGCGGAGATTCCGGAGGCAGTCAGGCATCTCTTATTTCCCGGGAGGTCCTCGCGGGTTCCGGGATGGTTGAAGTCGCAGTGGTGCGACTGGACGACTGTTTAAGGGAAAAGTCGATCGGCAGAGTCGATCTGCTGAAGCTGGACGTTGAAGGATTTGAGCTTGAAGCGCTCGAGGGGCTGGGATCGCAATTGCGCCCGGATGTCGTGGATGTGATTCAGTTTGAGTATGGCGGCACAACGCTTGATGCCGGGGTGACACTGCGCGACCTGTATGGTTTGCTGTCTCGGGCAGGATATTTGATCGGCAAGCTGCTTCCGAATGCGATCGATGTTCGCCCGTATGACTGTGGCATGGAGCACTTCAGTTACAGCAATTTTGTGGCACTGTCTCGCGTTTGGCTGGAAAGGGCTCCCTGATGTCCGGGACGACCGCTTTCGATCTGGCCCCGATAGCGGTTTTCGTGTACAGAAGACCGCGGCATACGGCCCGGCTCATCGAGAGCCTGCTCGCAAATGAGCCGCTCTCGCGCTCGCCCGTGTTCGTCTACTGCGATGGGGCCCGCACAGCCGAGGAGCAGGATGCAGTGACGGAGACGCGTCGGATAGTGCGCGAGCGCCTGCCTGAGCACGCGCAGGTAATCGAGCGAAATACCAATATGGGTCTGGCGGCGTCGATAATAACAGGGGTAACGGAGCTTAGCCGCCGCTATGGGAAAGTCATCGTCCTCGAGGATGATCTCGTCGTTCATCGGGGATGCATAGAGTTTCTCAATGCAGCGCTCGTGCATTACGCGAATGACAGCAGGGTTTACCACGTAAACGCCTACAGATACCCGTTGCCGGAGGCTTCGGCGTGCAGTCTGTTGCGATTGCCGTCGTCGTGGGGCTGGGCAACCTGGGAGCGCGCATGGGTGGCCTTCGAGCCCGATGCTGCGGACCTCGAGCGACGAATCCTCGAGGTCGATCTGGCTTCGGCGATGGATTTCGGCAGGACTTTTCCCTACTTCGCCATGCTTCAAAAGCAAGCACGGGGTAGCATCGATTCATGGGCCATTCGCTGGTACGCGTCTGTGTTGCTGCGTGGCGGACTCGCGGTGTATCCAAATGTATCGCAGGTGTTCAATGGTGGCATGGACAACTCGGGTGTCCACTGCGGCGCCACCCGGGACTTCGATGTGAACGTAGGTGCGGCAAGCGGGCGATGGCCGGCATCGACAATCGAGGATCCAGTCACCTATGAACAGATGCGGGTCTTTTTCCGTAGCGTGAGAGAGACGGTGGCTCGCCGTCTCGCGCGCAAACTGAAACGTATGCTGTTCGCCGATAGGCGAGGAGGATAGCTTGGAGAAAGAGCACGACTTCATTCCCATTGCCGCTCCGGATCTGGGTGATGCCGAGGAGCGTTATGTGGTTGACGCTATCCGCAGCTCTTGGATCTCCTCTACCGGGCATTACGTCAGGACCTTCGAGTCGATGTTTGCGCAGGCGTGCGGCGCAAACACGGCAATTTCGGTCGTCAATGGAACGGCTGCGCTGCACCTCGCAATAGAGGCAATCGGACTTCGCGCAGGCGAAGAAGTGATCATTCCCTCTCTGACTTATGTCGCGACGGCCAATGCGGTCCGCTACGCCCAGGGCGTTCCGAGATTCGTGGACGTCGATCCCTGTACGTGGTGCATCAACCCGGACCTGATCGAGTCGGCCATCACGCCGCGCACCAGGGGGATCATTGCGGTTGATCTCTACGGCCATCCGGCGGACATGGATCGAATCGGGGAAATATCCGGAAGAGATCATAGCTAAAACGACTGAGGCAACGACCACGAGGTAGCCGAGGGTCACGGTAGCGACAACATCCTTCAAAGGGGTGTACAACACGCCCAAACCAACCATCAAGGGCCAGGTGAGACTCGAAGAGACAAACTTGTAGAGATGAAAGGACCCTTGTTCCATGGAAGCAGGCATAATGTTTAGATATTTTACGATTGCGGCGG
>JABBNZ010000038.1:25118-33130 GCA_019352035.1 Pseudomonadota bacterium
GGCCATCCGGCGGACATGGATCGAATCGGGGAAATTGCGGCAAAACATCAGCTATGGGTGATCGAGGATGCCGCAGAGGCGCACTTTGCGCGTTATAAGGGGCGATTGACTGGAACTCTCGCCGACGCGACCGTATTTTCGTTTTTTGGGAACAAAATCATCACCTGTGGAGAAGGTGGCGCCATTACGACGGAAGATCCGGAGCTTGACCGCCGCATCAGGCTGCTGCGAAACCAAGGCATGGATCCCGCGAGGCGCTATTTTTTCCCTGTAGTGGGCTATAATTATCGGCTGACCAATGTGGCTTGCGCGCTCTTGTGCGCCCAGTTGGAGAAGCGAGAGCGGCTCATTCGCCGACGTCGGGAGATTTATCGACGTTACCGAGAGCGTCTCGAGGGCATTGCCGGCTTAGGACTGCAACCGGTGGCGCCGTGGGCGGAAGTCACGCCATGGCTGTTTTGCGCCACAATTGATCCCGAACGCTTCGGACGTAGCCGCGATGAGGTCATGGATGTCCTGCAAGCGAGCCAGATTGAGACGCGACCATTTTTCATCCCCATTCATGAATTGCCTCCGTATGTCGATGATCGGCGGACCTTGTGTCTACCTGAGACAACCAGGTTGGCGGCAACCGGGCTCAACCTGCCCACCTTCAGCGGGATGAGCGATGGGCAAATCGATCGAGTGTGCGCCGCTCTGGCCGCTGCCCGGCGGTGATGGCATAGGATAGCGGATGCGCGTCGGCGTGTATTTGTGCGGGCTGGATCCGACCTACATGGGCGGATTGAAAACCTATGCAGCCGGCGTAGTCAAAGGCCTAGTCGCCAGCACACGCGGCCATCAGGTCGCGGTGTTCGTCAGCGAGGAGGTGGGCTCGGAGATTCTAAAGCAGTTGCCGGATGCTTCGCGTGCGACCGTGGTGCCCGTGCGTATGCCGGGAGGGCGCCTTATCGATGGGTTGACGCGGCTGCCCGGTCTCGAGCGGCTGCATGTGCCTGTGCGCAACCGCCGGATGAGACCCATTTCCGCGCTGCTCGAGTCGCAGTGCGACATTGTGCTTTTCCCCCTGTCGTTCATGGCGACATACCGGCTTCGCGTCCCGAGTATCGTATCCTTTCATGATCTGCAGCATGAAAGCTATCCAGAGTTCTTCAGCTGGCGCGTTCTGCGGGACCGCCGCGTCCGCTTTGGCGCCACGTTTCGGCACGCGACCATGCTTCAGGCCAGCAGCAATGCGATGAAGCAAGAAGCCCTGCGCGTCTATGGGCACTGCGTCGCCCCGGAACGGATTGGCGTGATACCAGAGGGTGTCGACTACGAAGCGTTCTCGGCGGAACCGGGCGTTGACTGTCACAAGGAGTACGGAGTTCCGGACGAGTTTCTGCTGTATCCCGCGCAGCTATGGCACCACAAGAATCACCTGAGGTTGCTCCAGGCGCTGGACCGCATTCGCAGTCGGGAGGCGTGCAGCATCCCACTGGTGCTGACGGGTGGGGAATTTGAGGCGGCGCCTGCAGTTCGCCGCTTCATCGTGGAGCGGGATCTTGCCAAACAGGTCTTTCTCCTCGGAAAGGTGCCATACGCCGCCCTCCGGGCTCTCTATCGACGAGCGACTTACGTGTTGTCTGCCAGTCTTCACGAATCGAGTTGTCTCCCGGTGCTGGAGGCGGCAGCTTCAGGCAGTCCCCTCATCGTTGCAGATATTCCGCCCAACAGGGAGTCCGCTCGGGTTTTCAAGCTTCGGCTCTTCGATCCGGTGGATGTCGAGAGCATCGCTTCGACTCTATCGGAAGCATGGGGAGCCCGTTATCTGAATGAGCAGGCAGTAGGCTCCAATCGAGAGGCGGCGCGCCAATACGACTGGCCGGTGATTGCCGATATGTATCTGGAAGCTGCAGAAAAAATGATGACCACGTTGATAAAACAATCAAGTGCTTCGGCTCGCAGTTGTGTGAAACCCTGACTGCTGCTACGGATGAGGTAGACATCAAAATGAGCGGAACACGAATGTCAGGCTCTGCAGTCGATGCCGCGATCGCGCCGGCCATCGACTCGTACGCGACGGTTGCCAAGGACGAGAGTGTGAGCGTGCGTGACCTTCTACTCTTTCTTTGGCGCAGTCGCTGGTTCGCCCTCATCGGAGCCGTGGCCTGTGCAGGTCTTGCCATTGGCGCAAGCCTGATCGCGACCCCGAGCTATTCGGCCTCGATGGTGCTGTTGCCGGCCAGCAACAGCGGCGGCTCCTTCGGCTCGCTTGGCTCCGCGGTATCGGAGCTGAGTGGGTTTGCATCCCTTGCCGGCCTCAATCTCGGCTCGGCTGGCGGAATTAAGGTTGAGGCTCTGGCCACGCTGCAATCGGAGGTTTTGACGGATGAGTACGTGCAGGAACACGATCTTCTGCCCGTCCTGTTTTCGAAGAAATGGAACCCGACCACCAAGAAATGGCGCAGGGGTGTGAGGGTCCCGACACTTTGGGAAGCAAACCAACTCTTTAAGGGCATACGGGTGGTGGACGATGATGCAAAAACCGGCCTAGTCACTTTGACCATACGCTGGGAAAACCCGTACACGGCTGCCGCATGGGCAAATGGCCTAGTCAAGCTGACGAACGACTATTTGCGACAAAAGGCGATCAGCGAGGCCGAGAGGAGCATCGCTTACCTGAATCAGCAAGTGACGAAGACGAATATCGTGGAAGTCAAGAGCGCGATATATACGCTCATGGAAACGGAAATCAAAAAGGAGATGCTGGCGCGAGGACGGCGAGACTTTGCGCTGAGAGTGATCGACCCCGCGGTTCCACCCGAAAGGAAGAGTTACCCGCGACCGCTGCTCTGGACCGCCGGCGGTATTGTCATTGGCGTCTTTTTGGGTCTATTGGCAAAATTGCTGCGTGAAACCATGGTAGATGAAGAGGAGCACAACTACCGGACAAGAAGGCCTGGTGCTCTTCCGCAAGCGGACCCCTCAATCCGCGATCGCGGGATTGAGGGCTTCTAAATGCCAGCAGCTCCTACGCTCGACGGGTACGTGCGGGAGCGTTCCGCACTTTCGTGCCCAATGGGCGGCCGGTCATTGCGCAGACCGCAGCCGGTTTCCGAACGCGATCTGGTCACGATCGTCACCGTCACGTTCAACTCCGAGAAGTTTCTTCTTAAGACGATCGATAGCATTGCGGCGCAGACGCATCGGCCTCTGGAATACATCGTCGTCGACGGAGGCTCGCGGGACGAAACTTTGCAAGTACTTCGCCGTCGCGAGGAAGACATCGATTTATGGCTCAGCGAGCCGGATCGTGGCATTGGAGATGCCTTTAACAAAGGCATCGCTCTGGCACGAGGAGAGTTCATAGCGCTGGTGAATTCGGATGATTGGCTCGAGGCCGGGCACGTGAGCCGGGCAGTCGAGCATCTGCGTCGCAGCAAGGCAGACTTCGCGTTTGGCGATGTTATCGTTCACGATGTCACGGGTGCAGCCAGATACTCAATCATGGGTGATCCTTCGTACTTCAATCGAGTGCGACATGCGATGCCGGACATCAACCATCCGACAGTGGTGTGCAGGCGCCAGGTCTATGAGCGCCATGGGCTCTATGACCCCTCACTGCGGATCGCGATGGACTACGAATGGCTTCTGCGCGGCTATGTTCACGGCGTGCGCGGTTTGTACGTTCCCGACCTAACGAGCCACATGCTGGGAGCCGGCGTGTCGAATCGACAAGGGCGTCTGGCTCTTGCAGAGGTGCGCAATGTGTCGATTCTATACGGCTATCCCCCGCGTGGCGCCTGGGTGAGGTTCATTGCCCGCGCAACCAGGTTGGAAGTCCGGCGTTTCCTGGAACGTTGGATCTCACAGACCTTCGCGGCTTATCTGCGCTCGATACTACACTCCCGATACAGGGTCATGAGCGGGATGACGGGCTCGGACTGCTGATCATGGCTAGTGCGGCATCAGGCGGTGACGACGTCGGCGCAGAGCCAGGGACGCCTCGGGAAAAACTCCGGGTGCAGACGGGGATCCTCTGCCTGCTGGTGTTGTCAATTCAATTGTTACCGCCTCTGCCGTTTTATTTCAAGCTGGTAGGATCCATGGCCGCGGGGATGATGATCGCCGCTGCAACGTGTGCCGTCAGCATCGCAATATGCTGGGTCGTTGGAACTCGCCGATCGCACCTCGGAGTCCTCGATGCGGGCGGTGGCGGCCCGGCGCTCATAGGCACGGTGCTTATCCTAGTCATCATTCATGGAGTGGTGGCCGATCAGATGGAACGGCTCGATGCGGGCCGCTTTGTCGCTTCTCTGATTCCCCTCGTCTTCTTGCTCGCCGCGGGCCTCTCAGTGAGTACGGCGTTGCGCACTGCCACAGCGGCCCAGATTGCCACGCTCTCGTGGGTGAGCTTCTGGGTCATGTGCGCCATCATCGCTTTCAGACTGACTGGCCTTCAGCATGGGAAAGCGACATTCCCGTTCACCGAAACGTCGCATTTCGCTCTTGCGCTTGGTCCTGTGTTCCTGTACAGGTGTGCGACCGCTCGTAACCAGCTCCGGAAGGACTTCTGGCTCTTTCTCGGCTTTGCCTTTGCAATCGGTCTCAAGAGCGCGACCTTCGTCGTTGTCGTAATGCTAGCGGCATTCATTTGCCGCCGACTGCTCATCATTCTCCTCGTTGGTGTGGCGGTTCTCGCGGTGGGCTTGACAGTTGAACTCAAGTACTTTACCAGCCGAGCGGACATCTCGAACAGCAGCAGGAACCTTTCTGCTCTCGTCTACCTCGAAGGCTGGGAGTTGCTCGATCATTCGTTGGTTCAGACTGATGGATGGGGAGTCGGATTCCAGCAGCTCGGAGTGCGCGGGTCTCAGGTGACTGCGGCCGAGGAAATCGCAAAACTGACAGGCGGCGGCGAGCTGAATCTTGAGGACGGAAGCTTCGTGATGGCGAAGCTCGGCAGCGAGTTTGGCGTGGCGGGATTGATTCTCGTGCTTGCCTTCAGCGTGCTTGCATTCAGAAGCGCGCTACGGCTCAGGTCCGGAAGAGGACCGCCGGTTCTCAATTTTGCCCGCAGCATTGTCGTTGGGTACGGCGTGGACATGTTTGTGCGCGGGACCGGGTATTTCACCGAGTCAACCTTGCTGTTCGTCGGTGCACTGCTGGTTCTTGCCCCGGCCGGCGGCCTGCTGAAGATTGCGCGCGGCCCGAGAATGCAACACTTGATGGCGTTCCGTTGAGCTCCATCCGTCAGGTGGTTGTGTTGAACTGCTTCTGTCATGTGCAGGGAGGCGCCAGTCGGGTTGCCGTCGATGAAGCGGCAGGGCTTGCTCGTAGCGGGATGGCCGTGGATTTCATCGGCGCAGTGGGTCCCATTACGGAGGAGTTGACGGCGGCGGGGGTAAGAGTCACCTGCCTCGGGCAGGTTGAACTCGCAGTCGGGGCGCGGCGCCCCAGCGTCGGCCTTCAGGGACTATGGAACTTCTCGGCGTACAGGGCCGTATCCGAGGTGCTTCGGCGGCGCAATCCGCGCGAGACGGTCGTACATGTTCATGGATTCACTCAGGCATTGAGTAGCAGCCCCGTGCGTGCCGCGGTGCGTGCAGGATTTAAAATAGTATGTACGCTGCACGACTATTTCAGCGCGTGCCCTAACGGTGGATTTTTCGATTACCGATCGCGCTCTCCCTGTCAGCGTAGGCCGCTTTCGCTGGAATGTGTCGCAGCCAACTGTGATAAGCGAAGCTACGCGCACAAGCTATATCGGGTCGTCAGGTCGCAAGTCCAGCGAAGCGCAGGAGGAGTTCCGTCGTATGTCAAGCACTACATTTCGCCGTCAGTGCGAGCGCTTGATGTGTTGCGGCCCTATTTGCCACGCGATGCGCGGTTCTTCGTGCTCGGTAATCCAGTGGAGGTGCCACTGGGACCGCCGGTTGATCTGGTCCGTAACAGTGCTGTGGTGGCGATTGGCCGACTGGAGCCGGAGAAGGGCATCGACGTGCTCGTCAGGGCGGCGCAATTGGCGCGCGCCAAAGTGGTGCTCGTTGGAGACGGCTCAATGCGAGGCATGGCGGTAGCGAGTGGCGTTTGCGCCGTCACGGGATGGCTGTCGCGCGAGGGAGTGCTGGCAGAACTCGAGGCGGCTCGATGCCTCGTATTTCCCAGCGTTTGCTATGAAACGTTTGGACTGTCAGTCGCCGAGGCTGCGGCTAGAGGTGTCCCGAGTATCGTGAGCGACATTACGGGGGCGGCGGAGCGTGTCCAGGACAAGGTCACGGGCTGGCACGCTCGTGCCGGTGACGTCGCGGACCTGGCCCGCTGCCTTCAGGTTGTTCGCGAGGACTCCGTAGTGTCGGCGGCGGGTCGGGAGATCTATGAGCGGTTTTGGCAGAATCCTCCGACCCTTGCGCACCATACCGAGAGCCTGCTCGATATCTACGCGGAAGTGCTCGACTGACGGGCTGGCGCGTAATCGTCGGGTGGGTCGTGCTGGACGGCGATGCCATGCGATAATGCGACGACGCTGATTGCTAGCGAAAGTTGAAGGAGAGCGCACGTGGGATGTTTCGAAATGGGTCCACCCAGGGACTTCATTCGCTGGGTCCGCGATCGGGCCGATGTCCGCACTTTCGTCGAGTCCGGCACGTTTCAGGGAGAAACTTCGAGTTGGGCTGCCGATCTGTTCGATGAGGTAATTACGATCGAGCTCTCGCCTGAGATTCACAAGCAAACGAGTGCCCGACTCTCGTCCAAGTCGAACATCGCGTTCAGACTGGGCGACACAAAGAGCGTATTGCCGTCAATATTGCCGGCGATGCGTGATCCCGCAATCTTCTGGCTCGACGCTCATTGGAGTGGGCTCAATACCGCAGGACGGGAGCAGGAATGTCCTCTTCTCGAAGAAGTGGCTTTATTGAACGCTTCTTCCGTGGATCATTTCGTGCTGATCGACGATGCTCGTTTGTTCACGGCGCCGCCGCCTTTGCCGCATCGGGCTTCTGCGTGGCCTACGATCTGGGAAGTTTACGAGGCGCTTCAGGGCGGATCATCCAGCCGTTTCGTGATCATCACAAGAGACGTGATCATCGCAGTCCCTGAACAGTACCGCGCGGGAGTCATCGACTACTGGCAGGCATGGAAGGAGCCGGAGCTCTCGGCATCGAGGGATGTGATGCGGCGCCTGACACGGCGGCTTCGGTCCTGAGTAGAAATTGCGTCCTTGGGACGCTTCGGCACGCCGTTAATCTTGCCGCCACCTATTGTTCAGAGTTGCCCCCCTAGGCTGCGTGAGCTGTGCGCAGGCTCCGCCAGGGCGGGTTCGCTCCGATAGATGTCATGAGCGCCGAAGTTGCCCAATTTGGCCAGGGTTCGAGCGTTGATCTCGGCTCTGTCGCCATCGAAGAGCCAACCCCATTTGTTGAAGTAACGCCAATGGCTCTGGATTCCGTACCAGGTTCCTAGCAGCGAGCTTCGGCTGTACCGTCGAAATTCATGAGTGATGGAGACATCGGGTACATAGAGGGTCTCGGCGATCTGGTGGATCCTTCTACAAAGGTCGATGTCTTCGGCGTATAGGAAGAACCTCTCGTCGAATCCGCCCAGTTCATTGCACAGGCTCGTTCGCAGCAAGAGGAACGAGCCCTGAAAGAAAGGGATATTGGCGATGCTCTTGTGATCCCACCATTGCAGCTCGTAATTCAGATCCGCCCGCTCTGTCCAGCGCGACCCGGGAAGAAAGCGGCGAAGGAAGACATTGGCGGGGGTTGGTAACAGCCTGCAGACGTGCTGCAGCCTGCCATCGGGAAACAGGATCTTCGGTGCAGCGAGGCCGGCCTTGGAGTTCGAATCCAGTACGGTTTTCAGCCGCGCCACCACCTTGGGTGCGTAGGTGATATCCGTGTTCATCACCAGGTTGTATTTGGCGCGGCCGCGCGAGGCGCGCAATGCGATGTTGTGCCCGCGGCCATAACCGAGATTACGGTTGGCGAAGTGGTATGAGATTCGCGGGTCAGTATGGTGACCGAGAT
>JABBNZ010000153.1 GCA_019352035.1 Pseudomonadota bacterium
CTATCGAATTCCGAGTGGGTAATGCGGCCTGAGGCGGCACGGTTTTCCCGGTAGTCCACAGCGCCGCAGCCGGCCGAGGGCCCGGCGGGTTTTGCAGCCGGGCCATGCGTCTGGGCGAGCTCAGCAAGGTGCGGCGGGTGGCGCTCGATGAGAGCTCCCGGGCCAAGGGTCACGAGTACGTGACGCTCTTCGCCGATGCCGATGCGGATCCGGCCCGGCGGCGGGTGATCTTAGTGGCCAAGGGCAAGGACGCCGCCACCGTCGAGGCGTTCGAGGCGAATCTGCGTGCCCATCACGGCAAGCCCTCGCAGATCGAGGCGGTCAGTATCGACCTGTCCCCGGCCTTCATCAGCGGAGTCAGCGAGCATCTGCCCCATGCCCAGATCACCTTCGACAAATTCCACGTCATCGCCCATGCCTCGCAGGCCATCGACAAGATGCGCCGCATCGAGCAGAAGCTCGACCCGAGCCTCAAGGGCAAGCGCTGGGTGCTGCTGAAGGATCGCGCCGCGCTCACCGCCGCACCGCATAGCCCACTCGTTTTTCAACAGAGCCCCATCTTATGTCTCGCATGCGGAACATGCATTCCAGCTTCCAAAGGCGAACGGACTGCATCGATGTAGCTATCGCATCGGGGAACTCGCCGATATGCGGCTACACGCCAGCCGCATCGGCACTGCACGCCGTGTCTGCGTCGCATCCCGGCGCCACGCGGTCTATCTGGCGCGGCGTTATGTACCCGCGCGGATCCGGCTGTTCATCGAGTACGTCGCGCAGGCTTTCGCCCAAGACGAGCCGCTGAGATCCTGAGCCGGCATGCGGCTAGACGTACCGGGGGATCGGTCCCACCTGCGGCGTCGTATTCTCGCCCAGGTCGAGGTATGCCTCGTCCACGTAGCACCAACCCCACCCCTCCGGCGGATCGTAGCCCTCGATGATGGGATGGCGCGTCGAATGAAAGTGCTTGGTAGCGTGCCTTCCGGGCGACTGATCGCAACAGCCAACGTGACCGCACGTGCGGCAGATGCGCAGATGCACCCAGCGGCTGCCGGTCTTCAGGCACTCTTCGCATCCTCGGGCACTCGGCGTGACCTCACTGATCGAGCTCAGATGCGCGCACGAGTCACTCATGCCAACCTCGCCTCAGGCCACGCCCGGGTTCAGAAATTGATGGATCGCCTGCACCACGACAGACCCCTCCCCCACTCCCGAGGCAACGCGCTTGACAGAGCCGGAGCGCACGTCGCCGACAGCGAAGATGCCGGGCCGACTCGTCACGAAAGGCGAGCTGAGTGCCCGGCCTTCCGCGTCGCTCCCGGTCCGGATGAACCCCCGCGGGTCCAGCCGCAGGCAGCCCGCGAGCCATTCCGTGTTGGGCTCTGCGCCGATCATGACGAACAGATTCGAGATGGCCCGCGTCTCGGTCGCCCCGGTTCGCCGGTCCGTCCAGCTCACCTCGCGCAGGAAACGATCCCCTTCGAGCCGGGTGATCGCCGAGCAGGGATGCACCGTAATCTTCGACGAGCTGGCAATGCGCTGCACGAGATAGTCCGACATGGTGGTCGCGAGCCGCGAGCTGCGCACGACGATATGCACGTGCCGCGAGCCTTTCGCCAGGAACACGGCCGCCTGACCGGCGGAATTCCCTCCTCCAACCACCGCGACCTCCTGTCCGCCGCAAAGCCGTGCCTCCATGGCGGTTGCCGCGTAGTGGATGCCGTGCCCCTCGAAACGATCGTAGTTCTCCACCTCGAGCTTGCGATAGCGAGCGCCGGAGGCGACAACGATACTGCGCGCCCGAACGGCGTCGCGTCCGTCGATGTCGAGTCGATAGGGCTGCGCCTCACAGTCGAGACCGGTGACGGTACGCGCGATCGCGAGCCGGGCGCCGAACTTCTGCGCCTGGTTCTGGGCGCGACCGGCAAGGGCCTGCCCGGAGATGCCGGTGGGAAAACCGAGATAGTTCTCGATCTTCGATGACGTTCCGGCCTGTCCCCCGGGTGCGATGCTCTCGAATACGATGGTGGAGAGACCTTCGGAGGCGGCGTATACGGCGGCAGCGAGTCCCGCAGGGCCACCGCCGACGACGGCCACATCGTAGATCTTGTCCGGCTCCAGCGCCTCGATCAGGCCGAGCGCGTCGGCGAGCTCGCTGTTGCTGGGATTGCGCAGGATTACCTTTCCCGGCAGGACCACGACCGGGAGCTGATCCTCCGAAAGGCTGAAACAGCTGAGGAATCCCCCGGCGTCGGTATCGGATTCCGTGTCGAGCAATCGGTAAGGATAGCCGTTGCGCTGCATGAACTGCTGTATGCGCAACGTATCGCCGCTGTGACCGGGACCTGCCAAGTCCACTCCGGCGGTACCGTGCAGGATGTACCCCACCCGTCTGAGGATGAAGGCGCGCATCAGGATCTCGGCAACGTCCGGCTCGCTGGAGAGCAGGCGGCGGAAATCGGTGCGACGCACTCGAACCACACGCGTCGCGACGCCCGCACGCGCGGAAACCAGCGCCTGACGCTCGTTGAGCAGATACAGCTCGCCGGTGAACTGGCCGGGACTGATGAGCCGCAGCAGGTGCGGGACTCCCGCCACATCGATCTCGAATACCTCGATGTTGCCCTGCAGGACGAGGAAGAAGTCCGCGCTGCGCTGACCGCGCTCGAAGAGCAAGGTCCCTTGGGCAGGCTCCTCGACCTGCCCGAAGGCGCTCACGGCCGAGATCATCTCGGCATTGAGCTTCGGAAAGGTCTGCTCCTGGCGAGCCCACGGATCGGCCGGATCCAGCGTTCCGGTATCGGAGGGAAAGTCGGTCATTGCGCGGCCTGAAACGACCTCTGCCGGTTGTCACCGAACGCCTTCGTGCACGTGAATCCGGGCACGCGCCTCATAGATCCACTCGGTGGATGCGCGGACTGTGAGCGGCCACATGCGCGCGGCTCACGATCTCTGCGGAGCCATTCACGATCAGGTTTCTGACTCCGATAATAACCCGCCCATGAGGAATCTCTTTTGCGATTGCCCGAGTGATCCTGTATGGAGCGCTCATTGCCTCACCGCAATTTCCAAGCTTCGCTATCTTACCCGCATCGTTGATCGATGCCGCGCAGCCGATCAGGGCATATCGCGCCGTACGAAACCGCCAGCGAAACCGGTGGCTGAGCCTATGGGTAACCCGACGGGCGGAAGTGCCCAAGCAGCAGGTTCCAGAAGCCTTTCGGCGCTGGTTCGATGCCACTTCCGGGCACCCATAATTCTTGATTTCTCAATAGCCCAGTTCCAATTCTCGATTTGATTTCCGAGGCATCCTGGACGCATCGGATAGCGCCCGGCCGGATCATTACTTTTATTCTTCACCTGGCCGCGCCGACGTGACCGGAATCAGATCCCCCTCGACCTGCTTGTTTAGCACCGCCCATTCGTCCGGCTTCGGCCAGGCGGGCGTGCGGCCGAAGCACACCTTTACGCAGAAATGCGTACGCGCTTTCTCGGGGCGCTCTGATACCGTCTGCCACACCATGCGGAAATTTTCCATTCGGCCCGGGCACCCCGAACGCATCTGCTGGGGATGCGAGCACCTCTGCCCGGCCAATGACATGCGGTGCGGCAACGGAACCGAGCGCGCCCAACATCCGATCGAGTTGTGGGGCGAGGACTGGGAGAGCGTCGGGAAGGACTTCGAGGACCATGATCCGAGCGACGCCCCTGCCCGAATGGACGACCCGCTCCGGGGCGCGGCGACACCGCGCTAGCGGACGGGCAGAGAAGCGAGTGCCGCCGGCTGCAGCAGCTCGATGTATCTCGCCCGCACCTCGACCCAGCTCGCCCGCCGAAAGGCGGCGAGTGTCCGGCTCACCGTCTCGACCGTGAGACCCAGATGATGGGCGATGTCTCGCCGGCTCATGCTGAGCCGGATATGCGTGGGTGAGAGATGCCGCAGCTCGAGGCGGGAGGACAGATCCACGAGGAATCGTGCGAGCCGCCCGCGCGCATCGATCGTGCTCGACTCGATCCGCATGCGCTGCGCCTCCTCGAGGGACTGCCCGAGCAGCCGCATCAGCTCGCGCCTGAGGCCTGGCAGCGTTGCCATCATCCGCTCCAGCGGCCCGCTCGGAATCCGGCAGTAGCTCATCGGCTCCAGGGCCACGACCTCGCAGGTATGACGGCCGCACGCGAAGCCCTCGAGACCGGCGACCTCGCCGGGGAGGTGGAAAGCGCGCACATACTCTTCACCATTGCTCATCAGACCGCAGCTCTTCGCCGAGCCGCCCCGCACCACGTATAGCGCGTCCGTCCGCGCGCCGGCCCGAATGAGGCGCGCGCCGGCTCGCAGTTCCCGGCCGCGCTCCACGGCACCACCGAGGATGCGCGTCTCCTCGGGAGACAGGTTCGCGGGCAGGCAGATCCGGGTCAGCACGCAGCTGCCGCACGAGAGCTGGGGTTTATTCTGACTCACGGCCCTCTCGATTGATCCCGATCAAATTCCTCCCCGGCGACAGGCGCTACAGTTGCGCCCATGACCAGGCCAATCTTCGAATGCTCGCACATCTCAGCGGTGTCGGACGGCAAGCCGGCGGCCGGCAGCACTGCGGAAAGTACGTATGGCGGTGCGCTCGGGACCGCCAGCGGCCGCAGCCGCGTGCGCCTGCTGTTGGTCAATCCGAAGTCTCCGGAGAGCTTCTGGACCTTCCGGTGGGCCGTGAGCGAGATCCTTCCCGGAAAGCGGGCCATCAATCCTCCGCTCGGGTTGGCAACCCTCGCGGCGCTCTGCCCGCCGCACTGGCAGGTCCGCATCGTCGATGAGAATGTGGAGCCCCTGCCGCTCGAGCCGGAGGCCGATCTCATCGGCATCGGCGGTATGGGCGTGCAGTTTCCCCGCCAGCGCGAGCTCCTCGAGCACTACCGCAGCCGGGGGCACTTTGTGGTGGCGGGCGGCAGCTACGCCTCGCTCTGCCCGGAGCACTACGCGGACCTCGCCGATGCGGTGATCTGCGGCGAGGCGGAGCAGATCTGGCCGCGCTTCTGCGCCGATTTCGAAGCCGGCCGCACCCAACCGCTCTATCGGGAGACCGGCATCGTCGATCTGCGGACCTCCCCCCCGCCGCGCTTCGACCTGCTGAAGCTCCCGCTCTACACGACCGCGACGCTGCAGTTCTCCCGCGGCTGCCCCTATATGTGCGAGTTCTGCGACATCATCGTGATGTTCGGCCGCAAGCCCCGTCACAAGAGGCTCGAGCAGATCGGCCGGGAGCTCGACATCCTGCGCGCGCAGGGCGTGCGCAAGGTCTTCTTCGTCGATGACAACCTGATCGGCAATCTCAAGGCCGCCAAGGGGCTGCTCAGATTCCTCGCCGATTACCAGGACCGCCACGGCTACTCATTCAGCTTCGGCACGGAGGCCTCCCTCAATCTCGCCCAGGACGAGGAGCTGATGCGCCTTTTCCGCGCGGCGCACTTCCGCTGGGCCTTCATCGGCATCGAGTCGCCCGACGAGGCAAGCCTGCGCGAGACGCGCAAGTTGCAGAACACCCGCGAGCATCCGCTCACCGCCGTGCGCCGCATCCATGCACATGGCATCGAGGTCCTGGCGGGCTTCATCGTCGGATTCGACAACGACACGATCGAGACTTTCGAGCGCCAGTACGAGTTCATCGTGCGCTCGGGCATCCAGACAGCCATGGTCGGGCTGCTTAATGCCTTGCCGCGCACGCCCCTCTACGAGCGATTGCACGCAGCCGGCCGCCTGCGCGAACAACACAGCGGCGGCGATAACACCAAGGCGGACACCAACGTCGTACCGCTGCGCATGTCCCGCGAGGAGCTCATGAGCGGCTACCGCCGGCTCTATCAGCGGCTGCTCGATGATGGCGCGATCGCGCGCCGGATCATCAACAAGAACCGCTTCCTGGCCAGGGCCCCGGGCGCGATGGAGTACAGTGCGGCGGTGAGTTTCCGGATCGTCGTGCGCCTGCTGCGGCGCGGCATTCTCTCACGAGGAACGGCTCGCCATTGGCACTTCCTGCGCAGCTTCCCCTGGCTCAAGCCGTGGCAGATCCCCTCCACCCTCAGCGACTGGATCGTGGCGCTCTCGATGCAGGACTACGCCCGAAGACATCTCTGGG
>JABBNZ010000039.1 GCA_019352035.1 Pseudomonadota bacterium
CATCCCCGACCAGATGGCCATTCTCGAGACGGTTCATTCCGACATCGATCACGACGCTGCCTGGCTTGACCCATTCCCCGGCAATGAGTCCCGGCTTGCCTGCGGCGACCACCAGGATGTCGGCCTGGCGCACGTAGCTCTCCAAGCCGGCCGTGAAGCGGTGGCAGACCGTCGTCGTGGCGCCCATGAGCAGAAGCTCGAGTGACATTGGGCGGCCGACGATGTTGGAAGCGCCCACGACCACGGCGTGCTGTCCCTTGAACGGGACGCCAATCTGCTCGAGGAGCTTGATGACGCCGTACGGTGTGCAGGGACGCATCACGGGAATGCGCTGGGCGAGCCGCCCGACGTTATAGGGGTGGAAGCCGTCGACGTCCTTCACCGGGTCGATCTGCTCGATGACCGCGGTCTGCTGAATCTGGGCCGGCAGGGGCAGCTGTACCAGGATGCCGTCGATCTCGGCGTCGCGATTGAGCTCATCGATGAGCGAGAGCAGGGCGGTTTCCGAGGTCGAGGCGGCGAGGTCGTGCGCCACGGAGCGGATACCGACCTCTTCGCAGGCGCGGCGCTTGTTGCGCACGTAGACCTCGGAGGCTGGATCGTTGCCCACCTTGATGACGGCAAGCCCGGGCTGGCGCCGGCCGCGCGCGAGCGCAGCGTCGATCCTGCCGCGGACCTGATTTTTGACTTCTGCCGCGAGCCCTCGGCCGTCAATCAGTTGCGCCGTCATTCGCAGTGCCATTCCAGCCCTTTGAGGGGCGCGCATTCTCGCATATGATGCCCTCGTACCTGGAAGCTTCTGCGGCGGCGAGGCTCCCGGGCAGGGCGCAGTCTGGTAGTGCAGCTGCTTTGGGAGCAGACGGTCGGGAGTTCGTTATGGACACTGGCCAGTGCGGTTCAGTTTCTGGCACTGCGGGTAGCCTCGGTAGAGGAGCCACGGAGCGGGGTAGACTCCGATCGCCTGCCCGCAATTCTTCGCTCGGGGTGTAGCTCAGCCTGGTAGAGCGCTGCGTTTGGGACGCAGATGCCGGAGGTTCAAATCCTCTCACCCCGATATCCGAAGGCTGACCCACCCTTCCCACCGTCGCTTTCCGGGCCGACGTATGGTTGCGCCCTGGTTAACTTCGACTATGGACCGGTGTCGATCGCCGGGTGCGATGAGCGTGGCGTTCGGTTGCGCTCCTGTCGCAACGGAACTCCCCTGACACCGCGGCACAGATTCTTCGTGCAGGGCGGCGAGCGCTACGGCGTGAAGATGGTGAAGGACTTCGCTACCCATCTCGGTACGAGCAGCGGGGACACTCAGGTCATCGAGATTCAACCGCGGCTCGTGAGGCCCGGTATGAAGGCGCCCGCAGCGGCTTCGCACGGACCGATCAGAGGCGCCATTTCATCTCCAGGGCTGTCGCGAAACGGCGACGCAGCGCGCAGTTCCACGCGGTCCAGGGTGGGACTTCCGTCTGAGCACACGCTGACGCTGCCGCGCCATTAGCTGCCTAAGCAGTAGAAGCCTTGACAAATGACGCCTAGGCAACTATGTTCGCGCCCATCTCCCTTCAGGGGGATTTTCACGGAGAGCGATCTTGGTGAGCATTTACGACACCGATAACTACGAGCCCAGCAGGAGCGTGGCTCATCTGCTGGGCCAGGTGCGGACGGAGCTGCTGGCCGCCCTCGACCGGGAGCTGACGGCGGACCGGCATGTGGCGGATATCGGCGTCACGGCCGCGCAGTTCATCGTCATCGCGAGGCTCGCGGGCGCCGACCGCAAGAAGTCCTCTTCCGACCTTTGCAAGGAAATGTCGTACGACGCTGGAGCGATGACCCGCATGATCGACCGCCTCGAGAGCAAGGGTCTCATCCGCCGGGTGCGCTGCCCGCAGGACCGCCGGCTGGTGTACCTGGAGATCACCGAGCAGGGCCGGGTGGCCTATCCGCGCCTGCGGGAGATCTCGATGGCCATTCAGAACCGTTTCCTGCGGGGCTTCAGCCGCGTGGAGACGCGCCAGCTCGAGAGCCTGCTCGGGCGCATGCTGGAGAACGCTGTTTGAGGGCGGCGCCCCATTTTTTACCGGGCGAAATTTGCCTAGGCATTTTTCGCCGCGGCAATGACAACCGCGATCTGGGAGGACCTGAGACATGACGACTCAAGATGAAACCGCCAAGCCTTCGCGCCGGATGAGCGCCAGGGTGCGCTGGCTGGTGCTGATTCTCGGGGGCTTCCTAATCCTCGGCGGCGCCTATGCCGTCTATTGGGATCTTGACCTGCGCTACACGGCCTACACGGACGACGCCTACGTCAGCGGTAATGTCGTCGAGATCACGCCGCGAGTCTCCGGCACCGTGGTGTCGATCGGCGCGGACAACACCCAGTTCGTGAAGGCCGGGCAGACCCTGGTGCGCCTCGATCCGGCGGATGCCAAGGTACAGCTGCAGGAGGCCGAGGCCCAGCTCGCCAAGACGGTGCGCCAGGTGCGAAATCTCTTCGCCACCACCTCGGAGCTCCAGGCCAACGTGCAGGTTCGCCGCACGGAGCTGGCCAAGGCGCAGAGCGACTATGCCCGCCGGGCGCATCTTTCGCGCAGCGGCGCCATCTCGCAGGAGGAGCTGCAGCATGCGGGCGATGCGGTGAGAGCCGCGGGGGCGGCGCTGCTCGCGGCTCAGCAACAGCTGCTGGCGGATCGGGCGTGGGTCGACGGTACGACCGTCGAGACGAATCCTGCCGTGCGCGATGCTGCCGCGGCGGTACATGCGGCATATCTCAACTATGCGCGCATGGTCCTGCCCGCGCCGGTGTCCGGCTTCGTAGCCAGACGCGACGTGCAGCTCGGCGAGCGCGTGAGCACCGGCACGCCCCTGATGGCCGTAGTGCCGCTCAACGAGGTCTGGGTGGATGCCAACTTCAAGGAGTCGCAGCTCGAGTCCATGCGGGTCGGGCAGCCGGTCACCCTGACTTCAGACCTCTACGGCGGTGGTGTGGTATTCCACGGCAGGGTGATTGGATTCGGCGCCGGGACGGGCTCCGCCTTCTCGCTGCTGCCCGCCCAGAATGCCACCGGCAACTGGATCAAGATCGTGCAGCGAGTGCCGGTACGCATTGCACTCGATCCACGGGAGCTGGCGCGCCATCCGTTGCAGATCGGCCTGTCGATGAAGGCGTACGTCGACATACGCGACGCCGGCGGCCAGCGGCTGCCGGAAGTCGCGAAGAACGACCACGACTACTCGACTGCCGTCTTCCAGTCCGTCAGCGCGCAGGCGGATGACACCGTGCGGCGGATCATCGCCGAGAATGACCCGCATGCGGCGCGGGCGAGCGCGAATCATCGTCTGGCGGCGCGGTTCGGCTCCGGCGGCGCGAACGTGCTGGCGGCGCCCGTACGCTCCGGCGCTCCGGTTGCGGTGCGCGACTGACGGACACCCTCAGCATGAGCGCTGTCGCGCAGGAAAAAGAAGGTGCACCGCCGGAGGCGAAGCCGGCTGCGACCCCGGCTGCATCGGGGCTGCCGAGCCTCACGGGCGCCGCGCTGGCGCTCGGGACGCTCGCGCTCTCGCTCGCGACGTTCATGAACGTGCTCGACACGTCGATCGCGAACGTTGCGATTCCCGCCATTGCCGGCGATCTGGGCGTCTCGCCGGATCAGGGAACGTGGGTGATCACCTCGTTCGCCGTGGCGAACGCCATCTCCATGCCGCTCACCGGCTGGCTGACGCGGCGGATAGGCCAGGTGCGCCTCTTCATCGCATCGACGCTTCTGTTCGTCGTCGCCTCGTTCCTCTGCGGCCTCGCGCCGTCGCTCTCGATGCTGGTCGCCTTCCGTGCGCTGCAGGGCGCGGTGGCCGGACCGATGATTCCGCTGTCGCAATCACTGCTGCTCTCGAGCTATCCGCGGGCGAAGGCCGGCGGGGCGCTGGCGGTGTGGTCGATGACCACGCTGGTGGCACCGGTGGTGGGACCTGTGCTCGGCGGCTGGATCACGGACAACATCTCCTGGCCGTGGATCTTCTACATCAACATCCCGATCGGCATCGTCGCCGCGATCATCACCTGGATCATCTACCGCCGGCGCGAGACACCGACCGCGCGCCTGCCCATCGACAAGGTGGGGCTTGGCCTGCTCGTCATCTGGGTCGGCGCCATGCAGATCCTGCTCGACAAGGGCAAGAACCTCGACTGGTTCAACTCCACGTTCATCGTGACGCTGGCCGTCATCGCGACGGTGGGATTCGCGGTCTTCCTCGTCTGGGAGCTGACGGACGAGCATCCGATCGTCGATCTGAGCCTCTTTCGGATGCGCAATTTCTCGGTGAGCGCGGTTGCGATGTCGATCGGCTACGGCCTCTACTTCGGCAACGTGGTGCTGCTGCCGCTCTGGCTGCAGCAATACATGGGCTATACCGCGACGCTCGCGGGATTCATACTGGCGCCGGTGGGCCTGCTCGCGATCGTGTTCACGCCGTTCGTCGGCCGGTTCCTGCATCGCGTCGATCCGCGCTGGGTCGTCTCCGTCTCCTTCCTGATCTTCGCGCTGGTGATGTTCATGCGCGCGGACTTCAATACGCAGGTGGACGAGTGGACGCTCCTGGTCCCGACTCTCATCCAGGGCGCGGGCCTGGCGACGTTCTTCATTCCGCTGCTGATGCTGGCCTTCTCGGGGCTCCCCCACGAGCGCATTCCGTCCGCCTCAGGGCTCATCAATTTCGCGCGCATCAGCGCGGGCTCGTTCGCGACCTCGATCACGACCACGCTCTGGGCCCGGCGCGCGACGCTGCATCACGAGCAGCTGGTGCAGCACCTGACGGGCTCGAATCCCGTCATGAATCAGACCATGACGCAGCTGCATGCGAGCGGCTTCACGACTCAACAGGCGTACGAGCTGCTCAACAACCTGGTCGACAAGCAGGCCTACATGATGTCGGCGGACGACATCTTCTACGTGTCAGGGTTTCTGTTCATCGTGCTGGTCGGGATCATCTGGTTCGCGAGACCGGCGAGGCTCGCCGGCGGCGCCGGCGGCGAGGCCGCCGCCGGGGCGCACTAGATTTTCCGCAGAGCCCTGGGCGGGAAGAGGGCGGTCAGCATGGCGCGGCCCGCGCGGGGCGGCCCTTCGAACTTGAGACAGGCGGCGGCGCTCTTCTTCAGCTCGAAGGCCTCGGGGCGCGCCTCGCCCCGCAGGCAAAGCGCGAGCAGGCACCCGAGCTGCGGCTGATGGCCGACGACGGCAATGCAGTCGGCCTTGCCGTCATGGCGGCGCAGCTCCGCCAGCAGCTCCATCGGATCTGTTGCGGGCGAGAGCGCAGCGCACTCCACCGCCTCGGGCCACCGCGCCCCATGCGCGAAGATCTTTGCCGTGTCGCGCGCACGGACCAGCGGGCTCGTCAGGACCAGGGCCGGCCGCGCGGCGATGCGCTTCAGGCCTGCTGCCGCCTGGCGCGCTTTCCTGACTCCCTCCGGGGTGAGAGGACGCTCGGCGTCGTCGGGCCAGCGGCTCGGGTCCCGGGGGAAGGCGACGGCGTGCCGCAGGATCAGAAGCTCCATGGTTAACGCCCGCTCGCGGGAGGATGGGGCCTGGGACCGGGAGCGCTTGCGAGTTCCCCGTGGTTCTTGCGTTGTCCCTTGCTGTCGCCTTTGCGGCGGCCCTTGCTGTGGACTCGGGCATGGCGGCCACCGCCGTTCGCCTGGTCAGTCGTTTCAGGGGCCTTGCGGCGCAGCGCCTGCATTTGCGAGTGCAGCGCCTGCCAGCGATTGTGGTGCACTTTGCGCCAGGGCTTGCCGACCTTGCCGCTCAGGCGGACAGCTTCGCGCGCATTGAGCTCGGCCATCCTGCCCATGATGAAGAGCGTCTGCGGGCTGAAGCTCGCCGGCGGGTGGGCGGCGATCCGCTTCAGGTATTGCGCGACCGCGCCGGCATCGTGCTGATCACCGAGCGTGTTCTGCAGTTTGTGCAGCGCAGTCAGCATCTGCTCCGCCGGCTTCGAGTAAGTCGGCGCGACGATCTCGAGCGCGTAGCGCAGCTTCTTGGCGCGTATGCGCACCTTGTGGTATTCCAGCAGCGACGATTGCGGATTCAGCCGGCGCGCGCATTTGCGCAATTTGCGGTAGCGCGTGTGGATCAGATCGGGCACGGCGGCCAGCGCGGTGGCTTCGCGAGCGGAGGCACGCCGGGTCGCAGGCGCCGCCGGGGCGAGCTGGGCGGGCAGGGTGTCGAGCCAATGGCGTGCGGGTTTCGCATCCAATGCGCGCAGCAGAGCCGCTCGCGCCGCCTCCCGCTCGGACGCGAGCTGCCGCAGCAGCGGTTCGCAGGCCCCACGGTCCTCCTCAGGGAGGCCGCCTCGGAATCTCGCCGCCGTCTCGAGGCGAATGTCCACGTCCCGCACGTCACCCAGCGCATCCAGGAGACGCTTGACCCGCGACCGGCTCCTCACCAGGGCTGCGGGCAGGTAGGCGCCGAAGAGGCTGAGGATGGTGTCCATCCGCCGCCCGGTGACACGCAGCGCATGGAGTGCCTCCGGGCTCTCTCCGAGCCTGGCCGCAGGCTCATGGGCCTGCCACTCGTCCGCGAGCCGCCGCAGCGAAGCGAAGGCGAACTCGCGCGCGCCGGTCGAGGCGTCGATCCCCGGCTGCACGGGCTCCGCCTTTCGCCCAAGGTCGGTGAGTCGTGGAGGCTCGAGCGAAGCCGAGCGCAGGCCGACGACGAACTTGTTCTCGGTTGCAGGGTGCAGCTCGCACTCGGTCCGCAGCCGCTGCGCCAGCTGCCCGAGGGGCCCTGTCTCGGAGCCGACGGCTTCCAGCTCCACGCGGGTCAGGATCATCGGGCGGCGGTGACCGTTGGAGCGCGCGAAACGAGCTTCATCGAGAGCGATCTCGCCCAGGTCCGCAGCGGGCTTGCGGCTCCGCACGGCATATCGCTGCCGCGAGGTCCGTACCTGAAACAGCGTGCGAAGCGGCTTTACGCCTGCGACGTCGCGCACGCGGCTCCCGACGGGTCCTTGGGCGTGAGCCAGGGCCTTGGGGTCGCTTGCGGGCAGCGGCTCGGAGATTTCCCGCCGATCAGCGAGGTCGTCGCGCGCGGAGCGCAGACCTTTCAAGGTGGCCTCGACGTGACCGTCCTTCTCCCGCAGCCGCAGCGCGAATCCGGCCCGGAACAGGCGCCAGTCCTCGGTATCGAGATAGGTATCATGAAGCTGCTGCAGCGGCAGCGGCTGGACGATCAAATGATCCACTACGGTGTGCCGATCCAGCCACCGCTGAACGACGCCCAGATCCGGGGCCGCCAGCTGCCATTCGATCTCGCGCGCGTCCAAGCCGGCGGTACCGGCAGAGCCGGCGCCGCTCGCAGAGGCGCTGGCGGGTTGGCGAGGTCGTAGGGCCATAGGGATCACGGAGGATAAACCCAAATTGACGCTCGCACGGCCGGTTCCGTATGATGCGCGCCCCCGTGCGGTGGTCTGGCAGCGATGCCGGCCCGCTGTGGCACGAGGCCGAGCGGTATCGGCAGGATGCTTGGCGAGTAGGCCAGGAAGGCGCGCGTGCGGGCGAGTGGGCGATTGGTGTCCGCGTGCCCGTAGCTCAGCTGGATAGAGCACCGGCCTTCTAAGCCGGTGGTCGCAGGTTCGAGTCCTGCCGGGCACGCCAAACCTACGCGGCTCCGTTTGGAGCAGCGCAGGGGTCGCAGGTTCGAGTCCTGCCGGGCACGCCAAAGCCGCTTGCGGGGGGTACCCTGGCCTGGAAGGCGCGGGGGAGGGGAAGGATGGAGACGACAACGGTGGACGTAGCTCAGCTGGTAGAGTCCCGGGTTGTGATCCCGGTTGTCGTGGGTTCGAGTCCCATCGTCCACCCCACTATTCGAATGGGCCGTTAGCTCAGCTGGTAGAGCAGGAGACTCTTAATCTCTTGGTCGTAGGTTCGATCCCTACACGGCCCACCAATTCACCTTAAGTATCAGTGACTTGTGAGCATACCCCGGCTCGCGAGCTTCACTGTGTGTTATTTCGTGCAGACTCCGTGCAGCGACTTACTTACCGCTGCACGCAGTGCACCGAGGCGCATATGGCTTCGATCCAGCGCATCGTCTCGCCGCTCACGAGGAGCGTTTCCTATCGTGCGCAGGTCCGAGTAAAGGGCCGGGCGGCCCAGTAGGCGACCTTCCCGAATCGCAAGGAGGCTGAAGCCTGGGCGGCCTCGATCGAGACCGCGATCCGCTAGGGCCGGCACTTCCCGCGCGCCGCCGCCAAGCGCACGAGCTTCGATGCGCTCGCCAAGGATTACGCCGAGTCCTCGCCGAATTCGACGAGGTGCAGCGCGCCGCCCGCACGCTTCAGCTCAACTGGTGGTCCAAGCAGTTTGCCGGCAAGAGCGTCGCCCAGATAACAGCCGATGCCGTCTCGAAAGCGCGCGACGCCTGCGGGGCGGAAACCTTCACGCGCGGCAAGCCACGGAAGGACAAGACCGGCGAGATCATCCCGCCCAAGGAATATCGGCGCAGCGGCGCGACCGTCAACCGCTACATCGCGACTCTCTCGCGCCTGTTCTCCTTCGCGGTCAAAGAGCGCCGGCTGATCGACCGCAATCCGGTCGGCGACATCCGCCGGAAGAAGGAGCCGAGGGGCCGCACTCGGTTCCTCTCGGACGAAGAGCGCGCTGCGCTGCTACATGCGTGCGCCAACTCTGAATGGGTGCCACTTCACGCCCTGGTCCTGCTCGCGATCACGACCGGCGCGCGTCGCGGCGCTGAAATGGGCTGACGTGGATCTCAAGGCCGGCCGCGCAACCATTCACGACACCAAGAACGGAGAGCAGCGGACGCAGCCGCTCGCGGGCAAGCCGCTGGAAGCCTTGCGCCAGCTCAAACTTCAGAACTCGGCGCGCAGTGAATACCTGTTTCCCTCACCGACGGTGGTACTCGATCCCGAGACCGGGAAGCCGCAGCTCGATGCGCCCTATGAGCACTTCGACGCGCACTGGTACGCCGCGCTCGAGGCGGCCCGTGATCAGCGACTTTCGATTCCACGACCGGCGCCACACTACGGTCTCGATGCTCGCCGCGCAGGGCGCATCGCTCCTCGAGATCGCCGACGTGCTCGGACACAAGACGCTGGCCATGGTGAAGCGCTACTCGCACCTTTCGACCCTCAGCGGTCCTTCCTTCACCAAGGGCGAAGTTCTGTCGCGTACGCAGCTGATCGACACTGCCGAACCGGACGAAGCAAACGAGAGTCCGGCATCGGGTTCGGAGCTGCCTGCCGGATGGTACGTACTGTTTCTCAATGATGTTATGCACCCCTACGTTTCCCCCGAGAGACTGCAAGAACTCTCGATAGGATGTACGGTGCTCGGCTGCCAGGTTGAGGAGCACGTCATGTTGCCGAGGAGGTCCGTGACGGAGGCCTCAAGCCAAACCCCGGAAAGACGAAACTCCTCGAATCCCGCAGCGAGGTGATCGCAGGGTGGCACGGCGTGGCTGATGCCCTCCCGGCTGCAGGGCAAGGCGCGCTCGCCGAGAAGATCTGGCGTTTCATCGGTGGCATGCACCGACCGCTGACGACCGACGAGCAGCTGGTATCGAAGCTCGAGGAGCGGACAGGCACCCGCGAGCGGCAACGGCAGGAGGAGCGTACTCGATGAGCCGACGAAGCAACCCGAAGATATTCGGACCGCCGCCTGTTCAAGCGGAGCTACCCATGATCGCCGTTCCGCCCTCCCTCCCGCCAACGACGGAGCTCGCCACCAAAGCTCAGCTCGTTGCACGATACCCGCATCTGCTCAGCGTCAATCGTGTCACATGGGCGCTCCGATGCCGCGCGGTGAACGGACTATCGGCCGCTGTCTTCGACTCTCCATGCGGAGAGCTGCTGATTCACGAACCGTCCTTCCTGGCTTGGTTCCTTGGGCTCAGCGGCCGTGCCAAGCCGCGCGCCTCGCGCAGGGCAGGCGCCGGCTGATCGGGCCGACAGGGAATGACAAGGGTCCTGCACGGCCCTGCTGAGGCAGCAATCGTGGTAGTCCGGGCGATGCTTGGTCCCAAAATGGGAACATGCTAGCATTTCCGGATGAGGATCATTGCCCGCAGTACGCTCAAGCGGTTCCTAGCATCGCAGAGCGGGCGCAGCGGGCGGGGGGCTCTCAAAGGGGCTCTGGATGCATGGTTGGACGAAGTCCGGAGAGCCGAATGGACGAACATGGCGGCGGTGAAACAGCTGTACCGGTCGGCGAGCGTGGTATCGGCAGACCGCGTTGTGTTCAATATCAAGGGGAATGATTATCGGCTGGTGACCGCCATGGATTTCGAGAAACGCATTGTTTGGATCAAGTGGATCGGTACCCACTCCGAATACGACCGCATTGACGTAAAGACAGTAGCTTATGAAAGACCTAAGACCGATCCGGAGTGAAAGGGACTACGAGCACGCGCTCGCAGAGGTCGAAGAGCTCTGGGGCGCAAAGGCCGGCACGCCCAAAGGCGACCGCCTCGACATCCTTGCGACTCTCATCGAGGCCTACGAGACCGAGCACTATCCGATGGACCCGCCGGACCCAATCGAGGCGATCAAGTTTCGGATGGAACAGCAAGGGCTGACCCGCAAGGACCTAGAAGAGATCCTGGGCACTCGGACCCGTGTCTCGGAGGTGCTCAATCGCAAGCGCGGCCTGTCCATCAATATGATTCGCGCATTGCACGACAAGCTTGGAATCTCCGCAGAGATTCTCATTCGGTCAATTCGTGGGCCGAAGACCGTCTGAGCTTCCTCGTGGCCAGTGCAAGCGCTAAGGACCGCATCAGGGATTAGCCTAAAGCGAGGCGGAAGACATGAGTAAAGAAGCGCAATCTGTTCGATGAGCTGATGGAAGGGTTTGACGCCCTGGCTGATCAGCGTGCTGGCAAGCGAACGCTTCGGACGCATGCTTTGAAACCGAAGCCAGCGCCGAAGATCCGCGCTGACGAACTCACGAAAGTCCGGGAGGACATGAAGCTCTCCCGCAGCCTTTTCGCACGGTACCTGCGCACCAACGTCCGCACGCTGGAAAATTGGGAGCAGGGCCGGGCCAAGCCCAACGCGCAAGCGGCGCTGCTCATTCGCCTCGTGCAGCGCTATCCCGATACCGTACGCCGTCTCGCGGAGATCTAAAGACGTCGCAACACGCGCCTTGCTGCCCGTTTGCGTCCAGCGTTCCATAGCGTCCGGGCGCGTCGTGCTGTGTTGACGTTGCGCTGTACGCAGCGCGTGCGGACGCGACTCAGGTTGCCGGAACAGCTCCCGGAAACCCTTGCATCGAGTGATGCCCTCGGGGATTGGTACGTTCATCTCGTGCGTTTTGGCCGCTCCGAGTTCGCCATGGCGACGAGCGAGCGCTGCCTGCTCACGATGCTGCTCCCTGCGCGCGAGCTGCATCGCCAGCTCGTTCACACGGATGACGCGGCCAGCCTGCGAGGCTGCGAGTCTGCGTTCAATTGAAGCGTGAAACTCGCGCATCAACTCCTGAAGCCAATGGCCCGTTTTCTCAATCGTCTCGGTAAACAGCTCGGCAGTTGTCGGAGCGACCGCGTCCGCAGTGCGGATCAATACGTAGTCACACCGTCCCGGTCTGTACGCACGGATACGGATAGCGATCCAGACAGGGAGGGTGCCGAATGGCAGCCTGGTGGTGTCCGAATCACCCACGTCGCCCGCTTCAGATCATTGTTTTGGGAAAGATGTAAAGAGAGAGTACGCCAATGAATGCGCCTTCGAGCACCTCCGAAATTGACCATGCCCCCCAGGTCGGCGCGGCTGATCCGGAGCGCCAAAACTCGCCCGTCCAGACCGACCCCGGACAGTCATTCGAGCTGCTGCGCGAGCAGGTCGGCGACGAGTCCGCCGGGTGCTACTTCAATGACCTGCGATACGACGAAGGCAGCCATGTGCTGAGCGGCAGCACCTACCTGCGCTGCGAGCAGGGAGTCTGGGTGGAGGCCGGTACTCAGGCTCCCGTCTCGCCTTAGCCGGGGACGCGAATGAGGATTCTCTTGGGAAGCGACGGTTTTCGGTGCGCACTTGCCGCTACGCGCTTCGTCTGCGAGTCTGCTCAACCCGGGCATCGAGTGGACGTGCCGCATGCGCCGCCGCTGGTCGTCCCGCAGGGAGCCGCTGCACCGCGCCGGGAGCCGGAAGGCCTGCACGGCCCACCGCTCGGCAGCGTCGCGCGGCTGGCGGCCCATTATGCGCCGTGCTCCGCTCTACGGGTGCGGGTCTCACTGTAGGCGGGCTTTGACCCGAGGAGGGTACGCGGATGAACGTTGGACAGGTCTGCAGCCGTGAGGTGTACATCTTCAGGGCCGACGAGCCTTTGGCGAATGCCGCGGCGGAGATGATGAAGCGCCAGGTCGGAGCGATCGTCGTCGTCGAGCCTGAGCCGGACCGCGTCCGGCCTGTCGGCATCGTGACGGATCGTGACATCATTCGCGGCCAGGTTTCGCTCAAGAAGGACCTGCCGAGCCTCACTCTCCGCGACGTCATGACGAGCGCGCCTCTGACGGTTTCTGAAACGTCCGGCATCGCGGAGGCCATCGAGCACCTGGGAGCGCGAGGCGTACGCAGGGCGCCGGTGGTGAACGACCTCGGCGATCTCGTCGGCATCGTCTCGCTCGATGATCTGCTGCCGATCGTTGCCGAGGAGCTCGGTGCGCTTGCACGCCTGGTGGGCAGCCAGGCACGGCGGGAAGGTGCCTCCGCACAGCCGCCCGCCGACAGCTCGCCCAGCGCCTGAGATGGCGCTCAGGGCTCTCGAGTCATGAGCGGGCATTGGGAGCACTTCGCCCATGGGGCCGACATCGGGGTTCGAGGAGTCGGTGCGACGCGAGAGGAGGCTTTCGAGCAGGCAGCGCTCGCGATGATGGCGGTGGTCGTTGATCCACATGCCGTTCGACCGACTGAGCGGGTGGATGTCGAATGCGAGGCGTCGGACGATGAGCTGTTTCTCGCCGAGTGGCTGAACAGCCTCGTGTACGAGACGTCCTCGCGCCACATGCTCTTTTCCCGCTTCTCGGTTCGCTTCGAGGGCCCGCGGCTCCACGGTGCGGCTTGGGGGGAACCGGTCGATCGCGAGCGCCACCGGCCGGCGGTGGAAGTAAAAGGGGCAACGTACACCGCGCTGCGCGTGACGAGCGAAGGCGGTAAGTGGCTGGCGCAGACGGTGGTCGATGTCTGAAGCCCCGCCGCCTCGCGAAAGCGTCATGCTGTTCCTGAGCGGCGATGTCATGACCGGACGGGGAATCGACCAAATTCTACCGAATCCCAGCGATCCGCGGCTCTTCGAGTCCTGCGTGCGGTCCGCCGTCGACTACGTCCGGCTGGCCGAGAGAGCGTCCGGCTCGATTCCACGGCGCGTCAAGTTCAATTATCTGTGGGGCGATGCCAGCGACATATGGAGCATGCACAAACCCGATGTGCGGATCATCAACCTGGAAACCGCGATCACGGCGAGCCAGGATGCGGATCCCGACAAGGACATTCATTACCGCATGCATCCGGCAAACGTTCCGTGTCTGACCGCCGCGGGAATCGACTGTTGTGTGCTGGCCAATAACCACGTGCTCGACTGGGGACGGAAAGGACTCGAGGACACGCTGGGCGCCCTCCATGCGGCCGGAATCAGGACTGCAGGTGCGGGCCGAAACGAAGCCGAGGCTTCTTCTCCGGCCGTGATCGCGATGCCGCGGGGCAGGCTGCTCGTGTACGGCTTCGCCCTCGCGAGCAGCGGAGTGCCCGGGGCCTGGGGCGCGACGCGGGCCGTCGCGGGAGTCAATTGGCTCGCCGACCCGTCGATTCGCTCCGTGGAAGCGGTTCGCCAGCGGATCGAGCGTGACCGGCGCGCCGGCGACCTCGTCGTCCTCTCCCTCCACTGGGGGGGTAACTGGGGATACGGGATCTCTCCGTCCGAGCGCGAGTTCGCGCACCACCTCATCGACAGCGCCGGGGTCGATCTGGTGCACGGTCATTCCTCCCATCATCCCAAGGGCATCGAGGTCTATCGCGGCAAGACCGTTCTCTACGGCTGCGGGGATCTGCTGAACGACTACGAGGGAATCCACGGTTACGAATCCTTCAGGCCCGAGCTGGCCCTGATGTATTTCCCCGTGATCGACACCTGTAGCGGCGAGCTTGCGGCTCTGACCCTGGTGCCTGTGCGTACGAGGCGGTTTCAACTGCAGAGGGCATCCGCGGAGGAGACTGCCTGGCTTGCGGCCATGATGGATCGGGAGTGCCGCAGGTTAGGGGCCTGCGTGGTGGGACATCGCAACGGTGCGCTGGGGGTCGACTGGGCCGGACGGTGCTATCGCGCGCAGCTTGTCCTCCCGCGGCGAGTCGAGCATTCGTGAGGCCAAGGCGGCAGTGCGCTCGGCGGGCATCGAGGTCGACGACAGGCTGATCGAAGCGATCGATGGGCACGCCGGCCACATCGTCGGCGCCGAGGCGAATGATCGGACGCCCAAGCTCATCGTGTGCGGCACGCACGGGAGGCGCGGCCCAAAGCGCCTGCTCATGGGCAGCGACGCCGAGTACATCGTGCGCCACAGTCCCGTGCCGGGTCCTCCTCGTTCGCGGATCGTCACGGCAGGCCTCGCCCCTCTCGGTAAGCATCGCTACATGGGTCGAGGCTCCAAGGAGCAGCTGGCCGCATGAAATCCGTGAGTGCGGCGCTACTGACCGATTTCTACCAGCTCACGATAGCTTCAGGCTCACGCGAGCTGAGCTCGTTGCCTGCGGATGCACGCGAGCTCAGTGACGGCCGGACATCCTATCAGGTACGCATTTCGGACGGGCTTCGCAGGCTTGCGGGGCAGTTGGACGCGCGTACGTCCTGAAGTCAGGCCCCGGCCCGTCTCAGCGCAAGCGCTGCGCTGCGACAGGGTTGTCGAGCGCAAGCTCCTCCACGAGAGCGCTCTCGTCTGCGGGCGTCCCCTCGTCCCCTTCGGCCGCGTCCTCGGTGCCCTTCTCGCCTTCTACCTCCTGCGCCCGCAACGTTTGCATGGGCTCAGCCCAATCGGTACCGGACATGTCCGTCTCCGAATATCCGAGGTCGTCACGCTGCACGTCGTCCACCGGTCCTGTCCAGTCCTCGGGAGGCTCAGCGAACGCGAGCGCCAGCCCAGTCCAGGTCTCGAGATCTATCTGATCGAGGTCGCCATCGAACGTCTGGGTCTCAATCGT
The DNA here is from genome assembly GCA_019352035.1 of Pseudomonadota bacterium. GTDB lineage: Bacteria > Pseudomonadota > Gammaproteobacteria > Steroidobacterales > Steroidobacteraceae > 13-2-20CM-66-19. Next base: position 15,190 of record JABBNZ010000039.1, read on the forward strand.
GCGCGAATTCGGGTCGCAACCGATGACTTGAAAGATCTCGCCCTTGTCCGAGCGCGTATACCACTGGCCGATACGCGCGCGGCCTACACCGGTATTCATGATCGGCTCCCGCAATGAATCCACGCCGAGCGTGCGCGAAACGGGCGGGCAACGAAATCAGGGTTATTGCGGATTCGTGCGCGCTTGCGCCGTCACTCGTTCAGCTGGCGCGAGAGACTCGGTCGATCAGGCTCCCAAGACAGCGCGCCGGGTAATGCGTATTGATTGCGCAGGCGGTCCGCGCAGATGCTCTCCCTGAGCCTCATTAGATGATGGTAGCGACGGGTGAGAACCATGGAACTCAATCTCTTGAAACGGCGATCGGAGTACGAATGGGAGATTGCCCCGAAAGGGCGGATGCGTGTGCCTGCCATCATCTTTGCCAGCGAAGCGCTCATCAGCGCGATGGATCAGAAGGTGTATGAGCAGGCGGTGAACGTTGCAATGCTGCCTGGCATCGTCGGCGCCAGCTACGCCATGCCGGACGCGCATTGGGGCTATGGCTTTCCGATCGGCGGAGTGGCTGCATTCGATCCCGACGAGGGTGGTGTGATATCAGCCGGAGGCGTCGGCTTTGATATTTCCTGCGGCGTCCGCTGTCTACATACCGCGCTCAAGCGGGCGGACATCATGGACGTACAGCGGGAACTCGCGAATGCGCTTTATCACCGGATCCCGGTCGGGGTCGGCAGCACGGGGTTGGTCCATTTGGGCCCCTCCGAAATGGACGCGATGCTCTCCGGCGGCGCGAAATGGGCGGTCGAGAGTGGTTGGGGCACGAGGGAGGATCTCGAGCGCATCGAGGAGTGCGGCCAGATGCAGGGCGCTGAGCCGGGCAAGGTCTCCGGGCGGGCCAAGGAGAGGCAGCGCGATGAGATGGGCACACTCGGCAGTGGCAATCATTATCTCGAAGTCCAGGAGGTCACCGCGGTGTACGATCCGGCCGCGGCCAAGGTATTCGGGCTCGAGATCGGCGATGCGGTCGTGATGATCCACTGCGGCTCGCGCGGGCTCGGTCATCAGATCGGCACGGAGTTTCTGAAGCGGATGGCGGAATCGGCAGCGCAGCATGGAATCCATCTCCCGGATCGCGAGCTCGCCTGCGCGCCTATCAATTCGGAACTCGGCAGGGACTACCTGGGAGCGATGCGCGCGGCGATCAACTGCGCGCTGGCGAACCGCCAGATTCTTACCCATCTCGTTCGCAAGGTTTTCGCCGATCTTCTGCCCACAGCGACGCTGACGCTGCTCTATGACGTCTCGCACAACACCTGCAAGGTGGAAGAGCACCGCTCTCTCAAGCTCTATGTGCACCGCAAGGGGGCGACGCGATCCTTCGGCCCCGGCCACCCCGACGTGCCGGAGGCGCTTCGCGGCGTGGGCCAACCGGTGCTCATCGGCGGCTCGATGGGGACCGCGTCCTACGTCCTGGCAGGCACGGAGCAGTCGGAGAGGCTTGCGTTCAGCTCCGCCTGCCATGGCGCCGGCCGTGCTATGAGCCGCCATCAGGCGTCGCGGACTTGGCGGGGCAGGGAAGTCGTGGATGGCCTGGCGTCGCGCGGCATCCTGATACGGAGCCCATCGATGCGCGGTGTAGCTGAGGAAGCGCCGCTGGCCTACAAGGACGTCTCGGAAGTCGTCGACTGCGCCGACGCAGCGGGATTGGCGCGCAAGGTGGCAAGGCTCGAGCCTCTCGTCTGCATCAAGGGATAGTTCTCCACGCTTGGCTCTCACCAAATCTGGCTGACGAGCTCGAGGACGAGCGCTACAGTTTCGGCGGTCGTGTCGGCGCAAATTTCAGCTCGTGCCCCCGCTGACAGGCGAGGCAGCGCTTGGCCGTCGGATAGGCTTCCAAGCGGGCCGAATCGATCGGGTCGCCGCAGTCGATGCATGACCCGTACGTATGATCAGCGATGCGACGCATGGCCGCATCGATGTCGCGGACCTCTTGCACCTCGCGCGATATCTCCGCGAGGTTCAGGTCAGTCAGCAGGTCGGCTAGCGACTCCTCCTCGGCATCGTGCACCCGGCCCGCCAGCTCACCATACGTCTCCGTATCCGACCGCCGCAAGGCCTCACGGATCTCGGCGCCAAGGGCACGAAGTCGGGCGCGGAGCATGTTATCGAAGTGGGGGATATCGACAGACGCAGTGAGCTGAGCCATGAGCGCTTCCTCGACTACTTCGGCCGGAACCGGGCAAGAACGGAGTCGGCCACCTCGCGAATCGAGCCGGCCGAGTGCTCGATGTCCGTGCGCGGCGGCATCCAGGCGAAGCTGTGACAGCTCGTGAAGTTGACCGAGCGGCGGACGGCAGCAGGCGAATGGGGGCGAAGCATTTCCGTTCTCAGGGGGTGGACTCGCCGAGTCAGAATGTCACGGGCAACCCCGGCTGCTCCATCAGCACTTTCCACCCGACGTGCCTAATTCCGAGCAGGCCCGGGCTTTTGCGCCTTACGTAGTTGTCGTAATACACACGATGGCTCCCTGAGGTAACGTGAGGCGACTCCCCAAGGAAGATGAGAGCCATGCCAGTACTTAAGCGCATCTTGGTTGGCACCGACCTTTCTCCAGCGGGACAGCGGGCGGTGATTCGGGCGGGACAGCTCGCTCGCCAGTGGGAGGCGAATCTCTTTCTGACGCACGTCCGTCCGGACTGGAATCTCTTCTCCCGCTGGCGCCCGGCGTCGCAGGACAGCTACCAGGACGTGGCGCATAGCTCGGAGACGCCTCTTCGCCTGGCGCTGGCGGAGCTCGAGTCGAGATTTGGTGTACATGCCCGCTGCGATTCGCGTCTCGGCAAGGCAAGCAACGTCATTGCCGCCGTGGTCGCCGAGCTCGAGCCGCACCTGCTCGTGATCGGGGCGCGGGGCGAGCATGAAGCGTGCGCTCCCGGTCCCTGCCTGGGCGGCACGGCGATGAAGCTCCTCGCCCGCGTCGAGACACCGATGCTCCTCGTGCGTCGCGACTCTGATACCGGCTACGCTTGCGCGGTGGTTGCCGTCGACGCCCCGGGCGCGCTTTCGCGGCGCGCGGTTCTCTGGGGAAGCGGGCTGGTGGGCGCCGGTGATTGTCATGTGGTGCACGCGTACGATGTCCCGTATGTCGAGCGCATGCGGCTGCAGGAGATTGACGAGTCCGTCATCCAGCGGCGCATGAGACAATCGCAGGAGGCTGCCACCGTCACTGTGCAGGATCTTCTCGGTGCCGCGGAGGGTCACGCCAAGATGCACACTCATGCGGTGTATGGCGAGCCGGTCTGCACCGTGCTCTCCGAGGTCGGGCGAGTACCGGCGGATCTTTTGGTGATCGGCAAGCGCGAGCCGCCGGGGCCGCACACTCAGCATGGCGCGATGGGCGGCGTCGGATTCCGGATCGCCTATCATGCTCCTACGGACGTACTGGTGCTCTCGTCGTGAAGCAAGTCGGGGCGGACGGGGAGATCATCAGCGGGTTAAGTCCGGCTCGTCACAGTGGTTCAGGATGTGTGCGCGAGCTGCGTCGCGCAGACGCACGGCCGCGTCGAAGGGCTCCTCACCCTCTCGAGCTGTAAGCGGCACACCCCCGACCAGACGCAGCGGTGCCCGCCGGGGCAGCCACTGGCCATCGCGCAGCAGGGAACGGGTTCCGGAAAGCGCAAGTGGAATGACCGGGACGCTAGCCGCGACCGCGGCCTCGAAAGCACCAAGATGGAATGCCCGCAGGCCCTTTGTGGCCGTGAAGGTTCCCTCCGGAAAGAAGATGACGGAGTCCCCGCCAGAGAGCGCAGCCCGGACCCGGTCGACCTCGGCGAGACTCTGCTCGGCGACGAAGCGCTCGATGAACACCGTCCGAAGTGCGCGGAGGTAATGGCCGATCACGGGAGCGTGCGCCAGCTGCGCCTTCGCGACGAAGCGGTGAGGCTCTGCAAGAGCGGCACTGATGACGACGCCGTCCGAATAGCTCGCATGATTGGCCACGATGATGTGGGGCTTCCCCAGGTCGGGTGGCACCTCCCAGGCGACCGTCATCCGCATCCGTAGGAGGCGCAGCACCCGGCTCGCCGCCTCGTGGCTGAGGCGCCACGCCCGGTCCGGGGTGCGTGGAAAGCCCGTGAGAACGAGCACGGGAGCGCAGAATATGAAGAGAACGCTCCAGCAGTAGAGGCCGAATGCGAGGTGCAAGGCGTCATCGAACGCCCGGCCTACGGCGTGCATTGCGCTCTCAAACGTCACGCGGAGCAGTTCAAGAGCGGGTGCGCGCGCCCTGTGGCCCAGCGAGCCTTCGAGGAAGGCCTGGCGCGTCGCAGCGCGACGCAACTTACCGCTCGATGTCTTGAGGATGGAGTGCGGCTCGAGGAGGACTATCTCATCGGCGGGCTCGCCGACAGCCGCGGTGACACGCTCGGTCATACGCCTTTCGAGCTCCCGGCGGCGCGCTCGATCGGTCTCTCGCGTCTCGGCGAGGATGACCAACCGCTCGGTGCCGCTCTCGCCCTCCTGTGTCCCCAACGCCGCGACGCATCCGCGCCGGATACCCTCGATCTCACCGACCGCGCGCTCGATCCCTTCGGGGTAGATGTGTTGCCCACGGCGAATGATGATGTCCTTCGCCCGTCCAGTGACGTAGAGCTCGCCCCCCGCGAGATATCCCCGGTCGCCCGTGTTGCGCCACTCCCCGCAGAGGAGGTTTGCTGTGGCAGCGGCGTTGCGGTAGTAGCCGCTCGTCGCGGAAGGTCCGGTGAACTGCAGGTTGCCCTCGATTCTCTCGGCGGCTTCGGAGCCCCGCTCGTCCACGACCCGCAACCGGTAACCGGGCAGCGGCCGGCCGCAGCACACGAACGAAGCGGCATCCGTTGCGGTCGCCGGGACCTTGCGTGCCTCTCCGTTGCGCGCGAGCAGCGCGCGATCGACACGGTCCACAACGGGTGTGCGGCCGACGGCCGGGAAAGTGAGACCCACCCCCGACTCGGCAAGGCCATACACGGGGGTCATCGCCTGCGGACGAAAGCCGCATGGCGCAAAACGCCGCTCAAACCGCTCTATCGTCTCGGGAAATACCGGCTCTGCGCCGTTGAACGTCACGCGCAGCGATGAGAGATCGAGGCTCTTCAGCTCATCGTCCGTCACGCGCCGCGCGGCGAGCTCGTAACCGAAGTTCGGCGCGGCGGACAGGGTTCCGCGGTGCTCGTGAATCGCCTGCAGCCACCGCGCCGGTCGCGCGAGGAACGCCGTCGGAGGCATCAGGAGCAGCCGACATCCGAAGTAGAGCGATCCAAGCCAGGCGCCGATGAGCCCCATGTCGTGGTAGAGCGGCAGCCAGCTCACGAAAACGTCGTCGCTGCTCGCGCCAATCGCCCTGCCCATCGCGCGAATGTTGGCGAGGAGATGGGCATGCGTGAGGATGACCCCCTTCGGCGCGCCCGTACTGCCCGAGGTGTACTGAAGGAGCGCGATGGAGTCCGCCGAGGGCAGGTTTGGCGGTGGACCCGCTCGGTTTTGCTGCGCGAAATCCGCGACGCAGAGAACCTGACGCAATCCAAGCACCTTCGATCGCAACCGACGGGCGACGGGTTGCGCCGCCGGGAAGGTAATGAGCACCTCGGCACCGGCATTGGCGAGGATTCCGGCGTGCCGCTCGACGTGCTCTTGAAGCTGCGCGCGGTGCGAAGGAGGGTAGAGGGGAACCGGAATGCCGCCGGCGAGCAGCACGCCGAAGAAGGCGTGCAGATACCCGACTGAGGTCGGTAACATGAGCGCGACTACGGCACCGGCTGAGAGGCCGCGCGCCTCCAGTCCCGCGGCAACCGCCTGCGCACCGTCGAGCAACTCTCCATACGTGAGTATCACGGGCTCGGCCTCGCCGAGCACCACCGCATGGGTCGTATGTGGCTGCTGCTGCGCGCGCCATATCATGACTTCGGTCAGGCTTCCGGCTTCGACAGGCTCTCCTGCGGGTGGCGCCGGCTCGGTGGCGGCCGACGCGACGGCCAATGGAGAGGGACCGGCACTGGTTTCGCCCGCGGCCGAAGGCGCGCGGCGCATGAGGGCGGTGAGGTCACTGATGGTATCGATGGATTCGAGTGCGTTCGGAGGGAGTGCCAGGTGCAGGGCACGCTCGAGGCGCTCGAGGAGCTCGACACGCGCGAGGCTGTCGAACCCCAGGTCGGCATCGAGGCGACTCCGCGGGTCGAGAACACCCGGCGGTGTGGCGCGGTGCAGTTCCTCGAAGAGGGTTCGCACGGCATCCTCGACGATGAGTGGTACTGAGTCGCGCGCCGCGGCTGATGTGACTTCATCGAGGGGTGACATGGTCATCGGGATGCGCGATGAGGCCGGGCGGCCAGGTATCCGCCGCGAGCTACGAAATGACGTGAACCGTACTTGCCTGCGGTCCGAGATCACCGGCTTCTTCGGCAAACCGCACCTCGGTACCGGTAGTGAGGTCCTGGAACCGGCCGCCGATGACGCTGTTCCGATGAAAATAAATCAGGCGTCCGTCCTCGGTTTCGATTCGGCCTGAACCCTGTTCCGCGTCGAGCTCCGTGATCCAGCCGTGGGCAGCCTCGCTGTGGCTCTTGACATCACCGCGCCGCTTGCGCTCGTAGTCCTCGAGCTTCCGGCGCGCCGCCAGAAATGCATCGCGGAGCGCAACGTAGGGGTCTTCGTGAGCGTGATCTGCCGGATGAGCGTGCCGGATGGCGATCTCCTCGTCGGGAAGCGTGATATCGATCCTGAAATCGTAGAGAAAGCCCTGGTGCTTGTGATGCGCCGGAGGCTCAACGATGACGTGGCAGCGCATGATGTGCTCGCTGAATCTGTCAAGCCTCGATGCCAGTTCGCGGATTCGGGCCTCGAGAGCGGGTGACGGGTCCATGTGACGAAAGGTGATTTGCAACGGAAGTATCATGGCAAAACCCTCGAGTTCGGAGTTTTGATGTCAACGTTGACGAACGGAGCCATCTGCGTACTCATCGGACCTGACACGACAGCAGCTTCGCAAGCTTGGCTGGTTCGTCGGACACCTGCGCGAGCAGGTCGTCTGAGGACAGCATGCCGAAGAGCATGCCGCTCGCATCGGTGACCGGCGCTCGTCGGACGCGGCGAGCCTGCGAGCTGCCGATCGCACTTACGACCGATTGGTGCTCGTTAAGGACCAGAGGACCTCGGGTCATGGCATCCCCGCATGCGGCCTGGACGGCGGCACGCGTGATCTCTGGGTCTGTGAGCCCGTCGCCGCCTGCCAGCCGTGCCTCGATGTCATTGGCCATTCCCGCCACGCCGAAGACGCGTTCGACCGCGTCCTTCGCGCGCTGCTTGTCGAGATAGGTCCACGTGAATCCGGTCAACGCTCCGACCGCGTTGTTCATCTTGACGGCGATGTCACGCTCGTCGATATGGGGTCTGAAGCGCAGCTCGGCTTCGACGTCTCGCTTGATATCGGTATCGGATCTCATGACAATTCTCCGGCTCAAGCTGAGAATCGAGGCCGCCTGTGCGCGGAGTGGTACACCAATAATCAGGATGAGCGTTGCTGGCAATGCGCATTTGCCGCAAGCGGCCGTTGCCGGGGTTTATCTTGGTCGTTGAGATCGCTCCATGTTCGAGGTCAGAAAGGCTATGGGATCAAGGCCATGCCCTGGGCAGAGCGCATTGCAGCCAGGTCCCATCCGGCAGCCGCTCCCAGGGGTCATTCGGAAACGGCAATCCCTCCGGATCGAAGAAGCTTACGTCGAGAGTGGTTGCTCCGAGGAGTCTCGACTCTGCTTCCGCGATTGCCGCGACGAGAAAGCAAATTGTGTTGTTCCGAGTCCATGCTCGCCACGCAAAGTTGGCATTCAAAGGGTGGACGTAGCCGCGGAAGGCCCACGGCAATTCGTCGTTGCGACACAAAAGCCGCGTTTCACGCGCTCGACATCCGCGATACCGGATGAAATCATCGAGCAGTGCGTCGACGTCGTTCGGCCGTTCGGCAATGAACTCTGGCTTGGCGCTCATGGACGGTCTTCTATCCAATCGCAAGCTGGGCGCGTAATCCGGGAAAACCCTGGTGAGCATTGCCGAGGCAGAGATCGGGCCGCGCTGGCATCGACGGCAATACGGCGCCGGCCGCGGGAAGTATGTAAATCTACGGATGAGCCGCGCGATCGATCGCCTTACGCTCATGGGCGAAGCCAAGTGATGCGAGGAGATCACCCATGCCCCGCTGCGAGACCTGCGGAAACGAGTATTCGCGCTCGATCACGGTCACGGTCGATGGCGAGGCGCACGAGTTTGACTCGTTCGAGTGCGCCATCCACGCGCTTGCCCCTACTTGCCGGCACTGCGGCATCCGAATCGTCGGTCATGGAGTCGAAAGCGGAGCGCACATCTACTGCTGCGCGAGCTGTGCTCGAGAGGCCGGCGCCAAGGGACTGGTCGATCACATCTGAAGGGTGGCGATCCACCGGCCATCATTGGAACTCGAAGGACGGACGGTTACTTAAGACGGTGCGTTACGCGAGCGAAGTGAGATGACGCACGAACCATTTCGCCGCGAGTGAAGCCGCCTGCTCGAGCGTGCCTGGCTCCTCGAAGAGATGCGTCGCCCCCGGAACGATCTCCAGACGCGCCTCACACGAGAGCTGAGCGAGCGCGTGGCGGTTCAGCTCGAGAACCTGCTGGTCGTCGCCGCCGACGATGAGAAGGGTCGGTGCGCGAACTTCAGCGAGCGCCGAGCCTGCAAGATCGGGCCGGCCGCCGCGTGAGACCACCGCCCGAACGGCTGGCGTGCAGGCTGCGGCGCATAGCGCCGCCGCAGCGCCTGTGCTGGCGCCAAAATATCCGAATGCCAGCTGGCTCAGCTCCGCTCGAGCCTGGGCCCAGTGGGTCGCGGCGAGAAGACGCCGAGTCAGGAGCGCGATGTCGAAGCGCAAGTCTCGTGTCTCTTCGTCTATCCGCTCTTCTTCGGCAGTCAGCAGGTCGAAAAGCAGGGTGCCGATGTGCGCGTCTCGCAGCGCTTGCGCGACGTAGTTGTTGCGCGGACTGAAGCGGCTGCTGCCGCTCCCATGCGCGAACAGCACAACACCGCGCGCGCCGGCCGGAATGTCGACGAATCCCGGCAGAACGACGGCGTTTGTCCCGATGGAAATGGAGCGATCCACGGCGGCGATCCTCCTGCGGCAGCTCTCTCGAATGGTCGCGGATAGGATCCGCGACCTCGATGCGCGTGCCATCGTGGGATATACCGAGGCCGTCCCGGTGGCTCGTGGCGTCTCGGGCTCAGCGCGACGAGTCTCGGCTGCGCGGGTGCATCGTCTGGGCCGAAGCCGCAGCGCTCGCGCCGAGGCTGGCCGCCGCACCGCCTAATTGAGGGGCGTCTCTTCTGCCGCCCGGGCGGCCCCGAGCAACGCAGCGTCCGGATTGACGAGGAGCCTCGTGGCGCAATTCCCGGAACGCCGCGATCGGGCGATTCTCGGTATGCGCTCACGCGCCCCGGAAGCCTGGATCGAAGCCGAGATCGGCGCGGGCCTTGTCGATCGCGACCTCTCCGTCGTCCTCCGCAATGTTGTAGACGCCGGACATACCCCGCGTCACGGCTAAGCGGGCCGCATGCGCGGCGGCGTCCACGTGAAGTGAGCCCCGGCCGTACGGTGCCTCGAACCACGTCCCGGACCCGTACAGCCGGCCGTACCGTAGGACGATGCCATCGATTCCCGGGGTATTCAGAGTGGCGTGCTCGAGTGCGCGGATGCCGCGCGCGGTGATGGCCCCGGGAGCATCGTCGTCTCCTGAGGCAAGCGCGTCGGTCTCGAGATGCGGTGTCCGGTCGGCGGCATAGATGAACGCAATGCTCTGGGCGATGAAGCGCCGCGCACCCGCCGCTCTCGCTGCGCGGAGCAGATTGGCTGTCCCCTCGATTCGAATCCGTGCATTGCGGGCAGAGGTCGCGGCATCCAGCGGTCCCTGTAGGGTCTGCGGCAGGTCCGTGAGCTGATGGATCACGATCTGCGGGTGCGCGCCGATGACCGCCTTGCGCAAGGCTTGCGGCTGGAATACGTCGACTACGATGGGTGCGATACCTAGCGCCTCGAGGGCTGCTGCTTTCCCGGCGACGCGGGTCATGCCAGTGACCGCATGGCCGTCCTCAATGAGCAGCGGCATCAGCCGTTTCCCGATTGCGCCAGTGGCTCCGGCAATCAGAATCCTCAACATGGGCCCCTTGGGCTGATCAGATTGCCGCCGCTCGCGTGCGGCCCGACCGTGCGCGCTGACGCTCGACCGCGACGGCCAGCCGCTCGAGCACCCGTACCGATGTCGCCCAATCGATGCAGCCGTCCGTGATGCTTTGGCCGTAGACGAGGGGCTGACCCGATATCAGCTCCTGCCGGCCGGCAATCAGGTTGCTCTCGATCATTACGCCGCCGATGTGGGAGGCGCCCGCCTCGATTTGCGAGGCAATGGCCTCGGTGACATCGGGCTGTCGCTCCGGACGCTTGCCGCTGTTGCCGTGGCTCGCATCGATCATCAGTCGGGTAGTGACCCCCGCCGCGGCCATGTCGCGGTCCGCGGCTTTGACGCTGTCTGCGTCATAGTTGGGCGCGCGACCGCCGCGCAGGATGATGTGACAGTCGGTGTTGCCAGCGGTCGCCGCGATGGCGCTGTGACCCTGTTTGGTGACTGCCAGGAAATGATGCGGTTGCGAAGCGGCTCGGACGGCATCCACTGCGACCCGCACATTGCCGTCCGTTCCGTTCTTGAAGCCGATCGGGCAGGAGAGGCCCGAGGCGAGCTCCCGGTGCACCTGGCTCTCGGTCGTGCGTGCGCCGATGGCGCCCCACGCGACCAGATCCGAGATGTACTGCGGCGTGATCATATCGAGAAACTCGCAGCCAGCCGGCACTCCGAGCTCGTTGATGTCGAGGAGCAGGCCCCGGGCCAGTCTGAGTCCGGCGTTGATCCTGAAGCTGCCGTCGAGGTCCGGGTCGTTGATGAGACCCTTCCAGCCGACGGTGGTGCGCGGCTTCTCGAAATAGACGCGCATGATCACTTCGAGACTGTCATGCAAGCGTGCGCGCTCGCGTGCGAGACGTTCCGCGTATTCGCTCGCTGCATGGACATCGTGGATGGAACAGGGCCCGATGACGACGGCGAGTCGGTCGTCGCGGCCATGGAGGATGCGCTGCACGGCAGTGCGAGCGCTGTTCACGACGCCCGCAGCCCGATCGGTGCAAGGACGCTCGCGGAGCAGCTCCTCGGGCGTGGCGAGCTCGGTCATCCCGCGGATGCGCAGGTCGTCGGTTTGGATGTGCATGGTCGGCTCCGGTGAGCAAATCCCCGGGCGAAAAAAAACCGCCAGGGGACTGGCGGTTCTTTCGGGTTTTTCTGCTCTAGATGCTCGGTGTCATTTCATCTGCAGCAGCCCGCGAACCGCCTGTGGGGGGGCCAGTAATAAAAGCAAAAGCGGGCAGCGCGGGACACGAGCATGGTGTACTCATATCATGGTCGGCACATTGCCGCAAGGAAGCCCGCTATTGATGCCCGGTTTGCAGGTGCCGATACCCAGAAATGCACGTCGGCATCCAGCGTGTGCATGCAGAGCGGGCGGATCCCGCGCTCGTAGCGGGCCGTATGCCTTGGCACGTGTCGTTGCCGCGAAGCGCAGCCGAATCAGGGCGGTCCTCCGGGCCTTCCGCCGTTGCCACGGTCATTGTGGTCCGGGCCGCGGTTGGGACCTTCTCTGCCGCCGCGCTTCGGGCCAGGTGCGTGTTGTTGCCCCTGCATCGGCCGCCCGTGCGGTGGGGCATGTCCGCGCGCTTCGTTGCGAGGTGCCGGGCGACCGCCCATCGGTGGCCGCTTATGCTCCATGGGTGCTCGGCCGTGCTCCGTCGGCGGCCTGCCGTGGGGCATTGGCCTTTGACCCTGGGGCATCGGCCTGCCGTAGGGCATTGGCCTTCGACCCTGGGGCATCGGCCTGCCGTAGGGCATTGGCCTTTGACCCTGGGGCATCGGCCTGCCATGCGGCATCGGCGGACGCCCGGCATAGGGCCGACCAGGCGGCCTCATGTGGCGCGGGAGACGGCGATGCTCCCAATCGTTGCGCTGCGAATACCAGGGACGTCTCCGATAGTAGTGGTCCCAGTAGGGAACGAGCGAGAACGTGATGATCGGCAGGCCGAGATGCGGTCCGTAGGAGTAGAGCGGCACGCGCTCTCCCTCATACACGAAGGACAGGCCGCCCGCATAGATCCAGCCTCTGCCGTCGTCGAACGACGCGTCGCACCAGCTCCAATCGCTCAGGCACCCATGGATGTCGAGCGGTGCGCCCTCAGCCAACTGTGCCACCAGCGGGTAGTCGCGGTTAGGTCCGGCCCGGACATTCATCGGTCGAGAGGTGAACGCGTCCTGCGCGCTCGCAATGCCGAAAACGGCCAGCATCAGCGCTCCGAAAGAAGCAACGAGTGGATTTCGGTGCATGGCTAGGTTTCCGCTTGGCCCACGGTAGCCCCTACGATATCTCGTTCCGTTTGCCTTTGGCTACTTCGACGAGAAATGGTATCGCACGGTGAGATCGAACTGCCGCCCCGGCTGGTTGTAGTAAGCGGAGACTGGAGGATTGTCGATCGCGGCCGCTGTGTAATAGGTGCGCCCGAGCGCATTCGTGATGCGCCCTGCGACGGACCAGCCGCGGCTGATGCGCGCATCGGCCAGGATGTCGAGGAGGAAGTAGCCGCCGAGCGGCACGGTGTTGGCAAGATCGTCGTAGCGGCGCCCTTCCCAACGCCCGCGTAGCGACAATCCCACCCGGCCGGGGAGCCGGCGGTGCACCTGCAGGAAGGCGCTGCTCTGGGCCCGGCGCGGCAGCAGATTGCCGGCGGTCCCGGCAGCCGCCACGGCCGCGGGGCTATGGTCCCGTGGATCGAGCGCCGTCGCCTGCCCCGACAGCGTCCACGGACCCCGACGCCACACGCCGCGCAGCTCGAGTCCCCGGATGCGGGCGGCGGCTAGGTTGTAGGGCGTGTAGTCGGGAGGCGCGTACGTGATCAGGTGACTGACGTCGGTCTGATACGCATGCAGCGACCAACTGAGCGTATTCCAGTCACCCGCAATACCGATCTCCACGGAGCGGGAGGTCTCCGGCAGCAGGTTGGGGTTGCTCGAGGGCGGAAAGCCCGGATAGCTGGGGTAATAGAGATCGTTGAACGTCGGGGCGTGAAACGCCGTGCCCCACGTCGCCGTGAGCCGCCAATGCCGGGCGAAGCGCCAGCCCGCGCCGGCATCATAGGTCGCATGATCGCCAAACTGTGTGTTGTGCTCGTACCGCGCGCCCAGCACCTCTGTAACCGGGCCGGTCGAGCCGTGGAGCTCGAGGAAGCTGCCCGTGGTGTTGCGCGTGGAGCGCGCGAATGCGATCGGGGAGACGAAGCCGCCGGATGTCTGCGTGGCGCCGATACGCTCCCCTTCCCAGTCGGAGCCCGCGACGAGGCTCAGCGCCGGGACGATGTGTCCGTCGACCTGCAGGCTCGCCGTGTCGCGACGGGTCTCGTAGCGGTCGACCGGTGCCGCCGCCAGAAAGTCGTTGGCATCGTCGACATCGCGCCCGCCCGTGATATGGACGCTCCAGCCATGTGCAAAGCTCCCGTCGAGATGCGCGGAAGTCACCCGCTCCAGGAATTGCGTCGAATCCGAGTACGTGCCGTCGTAATCGGTATGGCCGCTCGTCAGGAAGGAGTCGGCGGTCGCGGTCCACCCCGGAGCCAGGCGTATCCCCGCCGTGACGGAGCCGGACCTGTTGAGATAACCGTCATGATTCGGCGGGCCGCCGAAGCAATCGCCCGGCCCGGATCCGGGCGGGGCAGAGCAGGCTTCGAAGCCCGCCGTGTGCAGCGCCTCGCCGCTGGCATCGAGCCAGACGCGGCCGAAGCCCGCGTGAGCGCTCAATGACTCATCGAACGTCGAATACGTGCCGCCGCTCACGCTGGCATCGGCGCTGAACCCGCGCCGGGCGCCATCGCGGGTGAAGATCTGGATCACTCCACCCATCGCGCTCGACCCATAGAGCGTCGAGAGGGGGCCGCGCACGACCTCGATGCGCTGGATCTGATCGACGGGGATGAGCTCGATCGGCGGCAGCCCGTTGGTCGCGGAGCCCACCCGCACGCCGTTGACGAGCAGCAGCGTCTGGTCGGCATTCATGCCGCGCACGAAGAGCGAGCTCTGCTTGCCGAGGCCGCCGGTGTTGTCGATCTGCACGCCTGGAAGCTCGGCGAGCAGGTCCTCGACCGAGAGCGCCTGGCTCGCCTGGATATCCTGATGGGTCAGGATGTCGGAGGACCAGAGCACCTGGTCGAGGCTCTGGGGCTCGCGGGACGCCGTGACCAGGACGTCAGGCCGATCCTGCGCGCCGGCCCGCCGAGGCCACGCCCCCACGAGGGTTGCCGCCCCGATTGCCGCGAATACGATGGAGAAAGCCGCGCGCGGACGCGCGGTCGCGAGACCTGTCATTTGATTTGCCGCTCCTCAACGTGCACCACCCGTGCTCGAGAGCACCGGCGCGGCACAGCGCGGGGAGACTGGCTCACCACGCGGCGCCCCTCCGGGCCCACCCTCCGAGGGCGCGGCAGCAGGGCTGGAACCGTGAGACGGGGCGTGAGGCCCGGCCGGGAGCGGTCACCAGCACCGCCCGCCGCGGCACCATCGGTCTTGCGTACGAGGCCGGTCTCCGGGCTCTCGAGCTGAAGCGGTGGGACCGCTTCGGGCTGATCGCCTTCCCGCGCCTCGCGGCGCAGTGGCTTCGTTGATCAGCCCGCACTCGATTACCGTTGCGGGGGCAGCGTCGGTCTTGCACCGACTTCCCGTGTTACCCTTCGGCGTGACGCTTCAGGGCACCTCGTACGGGCACGAATCCTGCCCGCGGCGAGGCGGCGCGTCAAGCGGCGCGAGTTTTGCGACCCCGGCGCGCACCCCGCGCATCACACTGGAGGGCAAGGGCATGAGTCTGATTCGTTGGAATCCCGCGGAGAAGAAACTTCCATGACGGTGCAAGACACGAAAGCTCCGGCCGAGGTCCGGTCAGGCGCGCCGGACACCGAGCCTCGGCAGCTGCTGCGCGGGCAGAAGGCGTTGGTGACCGGCGCCAATTCCGGCATCGGCAAGGCGACCGCGATCGCCCTGGGCCGCGCGGGCGCGGATGTGGTCGTCAACTACGTGGTCGGCGACGACAGCGCTGAAGCTGTGGTCGAGGAGATTCGCCGCAGCGGGGTGAAGGCGTACGCGCATCGCGCGGACGTCTCGAATGAGGATCAGGTGACGCAGATGTTCGCCAAGATGGTCGCCGAGCTCGGCACCGTCGACATCCTGGTCAACAACGCCGGGCGGCAGAAGGACGCGAAATTCACCGACATGACCCTCGCGGACTGGAACGCGGTGATCAGTGTCAACCTCACCGGCCAGTTCCTCTGCGCCCGGGAGGCCGTGCGGGAATTCCTCCGCCGCGGCATCGTGCCGTCAGTGTCCGCCGCCGCGGGCAAGATCATCTGCATGAGCTCCGTGCACGAGCGCATCCCCTGGGCAGGGCATGCCAATTACGCGGCCTCCAAGGGCGGCATCATGATGCTGATGAAGAGCATCGCGCAGGAATTCGCGCCACACCGCATCCGCATCAACAGCATCGCGCCGGGGGCGATCCGCACTCCGATCAACACCGAGGCGTGGAACACGCCGGAGGCTTACCACAGCCTCATGGCGCTGGTGCCCTACGGGCGCATCGGCGAGCCGGACGATATCGCGCGCACCGCCGTCTGGCTCGCCTGCGACGAGTCGGACTACCTGGTGGGCGCCACCCTCTTCGTCGATGGCGGCATGACGCTCTATCCCGGATTCACCGAGAACGGCTGATCCGCGAGCGGTGCAGGCAGCCGCTCAGCCGTTGGGCCGGTTGGGCAGGGGCTTGCGGCCGGCGTACTGGTCGAGCCATTCCTTCGTCGGCAGCCCGACCACGGCCCCCCAGCGGCCCTTCCCGTCGCGGTAGAGAAGGGTGGGGGTGCCCGTGGCACCGATCGCGTCCATCGCGGAGAGATGCGCCTGCAGCACCTCCTGCAGAGCCTTGCTCTGCGAGCGCGCGGGCGGGATCGCGCCCGACTCATGGGCGGTATCGAAGCGATCCTCATCCGCATGCAGCGCACCCAGGGGATTGGGCGCCGAGAGGATCGCCGCCGCCTTGGCGGCGCTCGTCGACTGCAGGAAGCCGACCATCACCCAGCGAAGCTGCAGCTTCCCGGAGGCGACCAGCGGCTCGGCCATCCTGTAGAAGTGGTAGCAGAAGATGCAGTTCGGGTCGGCGAAGACGTAGAGCAGGGGCGCGCTGGATCGGCCCTCGTGGATGAGATGGCCGCCGCTGTCGAGCTTCTTCACGACCGACGCATAGTCGGGCTTCGGACTGTAGCGATCGCGGTAATCGTCGGTGAGATCGGCGCCCTTGGGCGAAATGATGTGGCCCACGAAAAGATACCCGTGCTCGCCGTAAACGACCTGGTTGCCGCCGCCCTTGCCTTTGACGATGTAGCCGGTGAGGCCGGGCACTTCGGTGGCGAACTGGCTCACCACCTTCAGTTTGCCGGCCGCGGCCAGCTTGGTGAGCATGGGGGGCATCGCAGGCAGCGCTCGAGGCGATGGCCGTGTCGCTGCGAAGACCGGCAAGGCGAGGAGGAGGACGCCGAGGCCGAGGAGGCAGCGGCGCAGGGGGCTGGGCTTCATGAGATCCTTGGGATCGGGCCGTTACGGTTGCGCCAGTTTAACCCATCGTCCCGCAGCCAGAGGGCAACCGCCGGCGTCGGGCCCGAAGGGCGGGCTGAGGCGGCAGAGGCGGCTGGACGGCTGGAACCTGGGTGTCTCTGACGCGTAGATTACAGGCATTGCCGAGGCCGGCTCGCCGATGGGATCGCGGTGCATCTGAAACTCCCGCTCATTCTTACGCTCGCGGCGGCCCTGCCGCTTCTGGCGCTCACGGGCTGCGGCGCAGGCGGGAGCAGTGCCGGCAGGGCGGCTTCGTCGACTTCGACCTCGAGCCCTCCGTCTTCGCCGCCGCCGGCGACATCGTCGCAAACGAACGTGACGACGTACCGGTACGATGCCGGCCGCACCGGCGCGGACCTGACGGAATCCGTGTTGACTCCGGCCAATGTCAACTCCTCGTCTTTCGGGCTGCTTCGCGTTCTGCCCGTCGATGGCAAGGTGGACGCGCAGCCGCTCTACGTCTCCCATCTCTCGATCGAGGGCGGTGCCCGCGACGTCGTCTTCGTGGCGACGGAGAATGACTCCGTGTATGCCTTCGACGCCCAGACAGGCGCCGTGCTGTGGCATGTGTCGCTCCTCGGAGCGGGGGAGTCGCCCAGCGACAACCGCGGCTGCGGCCAGGTCACGCCGCAGATCGGCGTGACCTCGACCCCGGTCATCGACCTCACCGCGGGGCCTCACGGGGCGATCTTCGTGGTGGCCATGTCCAAGGATGCCTCCTCGAACTACCACCAGCGCCTGCACGCGCTCGATCTCGCCACCGGCGCCGAGCTCTTCAGCGGCCCGGTCGAGGTGAATCCCACCTACTCGAGCGCGGCCGGCGGGCAGAAGACCTTCGCTGCGGGTCAGTACGAGGAGCGGGCCGCGCTGCTCCTCGACAACCACACGATCTACACGAGCTGGACCTCGC
>JABBNZ010000154.1 GCA_019352035.1 Pseudomonadota bacterium
CCCGTAGGACATCGCCTGCCCTACTGCTGCTATTGGCACCAGTGTAATGTATATATTACACTCGATCCGGATGTCTGAGGTGCGCCAAACGGCAGAGTTTTTGCGCTGGCTCGCGGCCCGGTCGGGCGCGCAGCGATTCTCACACGGCTCGCACGCTTGGCGCTCGGCAACGCGGGCGACGTGAAGCACGTCGGCGCTGGCGTGTCGGAGCTGCGAATCGATGTGGGGCCGGGCTATCGAGCGTACTACATGCGCGTCGGCGAGAAGGTATACCTCATGCTCGGTGCCGGCGATAAGTCCTCACAGGCGAAAGATGTCGCTAGAGCCATCGCGATGGCAAATGAGCTCAAGTCTGCCGCTCGAGCGAAGAAGGCGAGGAAATCGAAATGAGTACCAACATTGACCCAAAGGTAGCGCGCAGACTCGGCGTGCGAAGGTTCGATGCGTCCGAATATCTAACCAGTACCGGGAGGAAGTGGCTCTGCGCCGCTTCGCGAGTGAGAGCGCCTTTGTCACCCAGCCGGAGACACTGCTTGATCTGACCGTGGATCAGGTCCATCTGCACGTCGGCGCACCTTGGGTGGCGTTTTATGAGCACACCTCTGAGGGGTACACCCGGCTTCGTCACCGTGGCAACCAGGAGTTGCCCCAGAGTGTGGCTGCCGATGACCTGGCGCTGGTGAAACTGCGCGCCCGCGACAGCGAGGTCGACCTGCACGAAGCGCCGAGTGGCTTGGGTCGGGACGGTTACGCCTTTCCCTTGCGGGCGCGCGATCATCTGCTCGGAGTGCTGCTGGTCGGGCCGCGTCCCGGCGAACACTACGCGGCCGAAGAACGCCAGCTGATCGCGCACGTCGCGCACGCGGTGGGCGCGTCGCTGTTCGCGCTGCGGGCGGGGGTGACGGAAGAGCAGTTGAGCGCGGCGCGCGCGAAGGCCCTGGCCAGCGAGGAGCGCGCTCAGGCAAGCAAGGCGTTGCTCGATGAGGCGCGTGCCCACAATGCGACGCTGTTGGAGCTCCTGCGCGCCCGTGGAGCAACCGTAGAGTCATAGCGCGCTCTTTTGGCCGTGATGCCGCCTGGACGCGAGCTTGAGCGTAAGCAATAATCGGCGGCCGTTCTTCCCTTGCGCAGTGATCGTCCAGTGCCGGTAGCCTTGGGAACGGCTGACTGGAATATCCGCATAAATCGGGCGGCTGGTCATCGAGCACGTGACTGGTCAGTAAACGACGGTTCAGGGGGCGGGTCATGCAAATGCAACGCGACGCCGGACTTGTTCGGGCGCTCGGACCTTTGGGCCTTGCGGCCAGCATCGTCAGCATGATGGTCGGCGCCGGAAATCTTGCGGCAGTCGTCCACCTGCTGCAGAGCAGGGTGGTCGCGCGCAGCGCGACTTGAGCACTCCGATTACGATTCGTCTCTTCGACTGTAATTCTGCGCAAGAAGATCATTCACCGCGAGAATCGACCCTGGGGATCTCAGAGAGTCCACCATGTCTTCATCTCCTTCCGTCAGCGCGCAGCAGCAGTCCGCTATTGCACCGTCAAGGCGCTCCATCCTCAAGCGCATTGCCTGGATCGCGTATGGGCTCCTCGCCCTTTCGGCCTTCCTCTTCACATCCGTTCCGATTCTGCAGCCCACCAATCCGATGCACGATCTGCTCTACTCGCAGAGATGGCTGCTGTTTCCTCACATTGCGGGCGCTCTAACGGTGCTCATCCTCGGACCGTTGCAGTTCTCGCGAACCCTGCGCCAGCGCAACCCCGCCCGGCATCGCCTCCTCGGGAAGTGCTATATCGCCGGTGTCCTCGTCGCGACCATCCCCGCGGTGCTGATGGCCCGGCACTACCCGGCATTCCTGCCTTATAGCGTCACCATCAACGCGTTCCTATGGCTGACCAATACCGCCGCGGCGTTCCTCGCCGCACGCAATGGACGGTTCGAGCAGCATCGCCGCTGGATGGCGAGGAGCTACGCGATGACGGCGACCTTCGTCGTGCCGCGGATTCCGCTGCCGTTTGCCGTCTACAACGACATGAGCCTTGAGGCCGGAAGTTACTTCCTGCTCGCCGTCGCCATCGTTGCGCTCCTGATCGCTGATCTGATCGTCGATTGGGAGGCGATCACCGCGAGACGGCTCCGGCGCGGCGTCGCATAGGACGAGATCCCGCCCGAATATGGAGCGTCAAGGCCTGCAGCTGCTTGCCGAACTCACGGGAGATCTCTGATGCATCGCCGCTACGGACTGTTGATCCTGCTGACGGCCATCATCGTGCTGGCCGCTACCTACTTGGGCTTCATGGCCTTCAATGTCTCCGGACTGCCGCTTGCAGTGCGGGTTGTGGATGCCCACACTGGAGTCGTCGTGCCGGTGCCCGGCCTGGCACTCCCAACGGGCCTGCACGCGGGCGAGCATATCGATCTGGCGGCGCAACCGCCGGCCACTCGCATCGCCATTGCACAAGTACATAGCAGTGGTCAGCTGTTGCCTCTGGGGCAGCGTTACACCTTCATGATCCGGCGCGGTACTGCGGCTATTCCCGTTCCGGTGAGGAGCATCAGCTGGAGCGATGCCCCGGATCTTGGATTGGTGGCGTGGCTGCGGATTTTTGAGGGTCTGTTCAGCGGTGGGATCGCGCTCGCCGTGGTCTGGCGCGGCCGGGACCAGGCGGCCACGGGTCTCGCGCTCTTTGCGACCGCATTTCTGGTGGCCTTGGCCGCGACAACTACGCCGTCCATGGGAGCCGTGGGGCTCGCGGCACTCTTGGGCGCATGGACGCTCTTCCTGCTGGCGCGTGTCGGCCTCTATGGGATGGCGGAGTCGATGGTGGGCGCGGCGCTCAGCTCGCAGGCACGTCTGTGGTGGCGTGGGGGCTTTCTCCTGCTGCTCGGCGCCGCAGCGATGATTGCTTTGGGTGGGCCATTCATTTATTTCACCACAGGATGGGCCGAACTGCTGCGCCCCCAATACGGCATGGTCGTAACGGCAAGTTACCTGGTTCCGGTAGCGCTGCTGTTCGTGAGCTATCACCGCGCAGAAGCCGCCCAGCGGCTGCGGTTGCGCTGGATGCTGTGGGGCGGCGCCATGCTCGTCGTGGGCATTGCCCTGAGCAACACGCAGGTCCTCGCGCCACCGGCCACGCGGGCTGCGACGGCATTCACGGTAGCCTTTGCGCTCGCGGGATTCCTCTACGCGATCCTGCGCCACCGGGTGGTGGACGTCAGGGTGGTCTTCAGCCGGACCCTGGTGTACGCGATGACCACCAGTCTCGTGCTGGGCCTGTTCGCGCTGTTGGAGAGTCTGATCGAGCGCGCCGCGCTGGATCACGGCACCAGCCTGGTGCTGGAGCTCGCCGTGCCGCTCGGCCTCGGGGTGTCGCTGAGCACGGTGCACCGGCGCATCGACGACACGGTCGATCGCCTGATCTTCCGGCGCCAGTACCGGGAGGACGTGGCTCTGCGCCGCTTCGCGACTGAGTGTGCCTTCGTCACCCAGCCCGAGACTCTGCTTGATCTGGCCGTGGACCAGCTCCATCTGCACGTCGGCGCTCCGTGGGTGGCATTTTATGAGCCCACCTTCGGGGGCTACACCCGGGTGCGCCAGCGTGGCGAGCAGGATCTGCCCCGGACTGTGGCCGCCGACGATCTGGCGCTCGTAAAGCTGCGCGCCCACGACAGCGAGGTCGATCTGCACGAGGCGCCCAGTGGTCTGGGCCAGGACGGCTACGCCTTTCCTTTGCGGTCGCGCGGTCATCTGATCGGGGTGCTGGTGGTCGGGCCGCGTCCCGGCGAACACTACGCGGCCGAGGAGCGCGAGCTGATGGCGCATGTTGCGCACGCGGTGGGCGCGTCGCTGTTCGCGCTGCGGGCGCAGGTCACGGAAGAACAATTGAGTGCAGCACGCGCGGAAATCGAAGCCAGCGCGGCACGGCTGGATCAGGCGCGCGCGCAGGCCCAGGCCAGCGAGGCCCTGCTCAATGATGCGCGCATGCGTGAATCGACGTTGCTGGATGCGTTGCGCGCACTTGGTGTTGCGCCAAGGGCCTGACGAAATCCCGGCAGCCCTTCGCAAGGCCCGGGGCCGACCGGCACCGAACGAATTGCATTGGCCGCGGCCGAAACGACGCCCAGAATCCCAGCGCCGCGTGCCCGGTTCCTCCGCCGGGCAACGGTATGACTTCGATGCTTCCGCGGGAGAGAAATTCGTCGCAGGTAGCCAATCACGGGCTGCGTGCTCGAACGAGTCGACCGCTCCGATCACGATCAGCCGCGGAACCCGACCCCCTCGCTGATCGATACCGTCAACCAACAGACCGAGGTCCTGCGGGTCCCGGATCTGGCCAAACGCCGCCTCCCGCCTCGGCCCGCGGGTCTGTGCGGGACTCACGTAGGGGTCGCCAGCGCAGGCGCGGGGGTGCCCCAGGGCACTGCAGTGGTGGTGCAACCGACAAGAGGGCGCGGCTCGAAACGTCGACGGATTGGTTCGCAGAGACTCTCAGGGCTCGCCGTGAGGCGGTCGCCGCCGCGACGGCCGGCGCTGCGACGCGCCGGGCGCGGCACCGGCTTGACGATCCATCTCGCCGCGTAGCTGCGCAGTGGCTCCCGCCGACAAGACGCCCAGCCGCGCCTCGATCGTCTCGATCGAGGGCTTGGGCCCGCGAACGTGCGCTTCGAGCGTTTGGCGCATCGCGCGCAGATGTTCGGGCGTGGTTCCGCAGCAGCCGCCGATGATCCGCGCACCGGCATCGAGCGCGAGGCGAGCGTACTCGGCCATGAGTTCGGGCGTTCCGTTGAAGCGGATCGCGCCGTCGACGTATTGCGGTACTCCGCAGTTCGCCTTCGCGACGAGGATCGCCGACGGACCGGCCGCCGCTGCGAGATTGACGATCGACGCCACCAATTCCGCCGCACCCACGCCGCAATTGCTGCCGCAGGCTGCCACATGAAGCTTCTGGGAAAGGCCAGCGAGCTCGGCGGGTGTGATGCCCATCATCGTCCTGCCGTTGGTATCGAAGCTCAGGGTCGCGACGACAGGAAGCCCCGTTCGGCGCGCCCCTTCGATTGCCGCTGCCGCTTCCTCGGCCGAAGACATCGTCTCGATCCACAGGATGTCGGCACCGCCCCGGGCGAGCGCGGCCGCCTGCTCCGCGAAGGACTCCCGCGCATCGACCACCGAAAGCGGTCCAAGCGGCTCCAGGATCTCCCCGGTGGGTCCCATGCTGCCGCCCACGAGCACGACGCGGCCCGCGTGATCCGCCTCGGCGCGAGCCAGCCCCGCCGCGGACTCGTTCAGCTCCGCGACTCGATCTTCGGCCTTGTGCAGTTTCAGACGATGCCGGTTTCCGCCGAAGCTATTGGTCAGGATGATGTCGGCACCGGCCTCGATGAAGTCGCGCTGCAGCTCGCGGATCCGTTGCGGATGCTCCGTGTTCCAGAGTTCGGGAGCTTCTCCGCTCGTCAATCCGCGCGTGAACAGATTGCTGCCGATCGCCCCGTCGGCGAGCAGCCACGGTCGCTGCGCGAGGAGTGGCGTCAATCGGTCGGTCGTCATCGTTCGGTCCTTGGGTTTACCGTGCCGATCGAGCTTAGCACGTCGCTCCGCCTCATCTCGCTCAGCCGAGAGGAGGCCGCGCCGCTCGAGCGTCGAGAGTGCCGCGAGCGCCGCCCCGACGGTGGACCTCCATGCGCTGCTGGCGAACAACCTGCTGGCCGACCCGATGGCGTCGGGAAGACTTCGGCGCATTGCCGTCGGTATCGAGCGTTCCGCCTTTCGCCCGCTTGAACCCGCAGCTTATCGAGGAGTGTTTCGATCAGATTCTGGCGACCGCGGGCCATCACCGATCCGTTCGAGCAGTCCTTTTTAGTGATGGTGCAACTCCCCTACTTACAACCCCGTTTGACGTGAACCATGCGTCTCGCGCCTTGCCGCGAATATTCCCCTTATCAAGGGCAATCTTCGCCTCTGTCAATCACCGATGTTCCGCGCTCCACCCGTGCCGCCGCCATTCCCGGCGTGTACGAGCCTAACAAGACAGCCGCCGCCGCAGCCCTCTATCAA
>JABBNZ010000155.1 GCA_019352035.1 Pseudomonadota bacterium
AGCCCCGGGATGAAGGACTCCGAGGTCACTTCACTTTCCATCAGGTCGCTCGGCGCAATGAGCGTGGTGATCGCGCCCGGAGCTGCACAGGCCGCTTCGATGGCCGTGCGGGTCGCGCTCGGGATGTCCCCGAGCGTGCGCAATCCAATGACCTGGCGCGAAGCCCAAGCGGCAAGGCCCGCGATGTCGGAGGTCAGTGGAGCATCGTACGGCAGGTGCCAGGTCGCCTGATCGCCCACGATGTTGACGATGGGCGTGTGCGCCCGGCGGGCGTTGTGCAGGTTGGCCATACCCTTGCCCAGGCCGGGTCCTAGGTGCAGCAGGGTGAGGGCCGGGAGACCGGCGATCCGGCCGTAACCGTCGGCGGCGCCCGTGCACACGCCTTCGAACAACCCCAGCACCGGTCGGATCTCCTTCGTCTCCTCCAGCGCACGGACCAGCGCAAGCTCCGTTGTGCCGGGGTTCGCGAAACACGCCCGCACGCCGAGCGCGCCGGCGCACCTGAGCAACAGTTGGGCGCCGGTCAGGGATGCGGTCACGACACTTCCTTGGCGACAGCGTCGAGTCCCGCCTTGAACTTGCTCACCAGCTCGTCCAGATCCGAGCGCTGAACCACCAGAGGGGGCGCGAACACGAGCGTGTCGCCGAGCGCGCGCGAGATCAGGCCGCGTCCGAAGAGATTCTTCAACACCCGCCGCCCCACCAGGGCTTCCCGGGGGAACGGCTCCTTCGTCGCCTTGTTCTTGACCAACTCGATGCCCAGCATGAATCCGGCCCCGCGCACCTCTCCGACCAGCGGATGCTCGGCGACGGCAGCGCGCATCTCCTTGTGCAGGTAAGGTGCCAGGCTGGCGACATTCTCGACCACATGCTCCTCGTCGATGATCTTGAGTGTCGCGAGGGCGGCGGCCGCGCCCACCGGATGGGCGGAGTACGTGTAGCCATGGCCGAAGAGGCCCGCCTTGGCGGACTCCGATTCGATCACGCCCCAGATCTTCGGCGATACGAAGCACACGGACATCGGGAAGTAGCCGCTCGTCACGCCCTTGGCGGCCGTGATGAGATCCGGCTCGAGCTGGTACTTCTGGCTGCCCCAGTAGGTGCCGAGGCGGCCGAAGCCCGAGACGACCTCATCGAGGACGAGCAGGATGTCGTGCCGGCGCAGCACCGGCACGATCTCCTCGAAATAGCCCTCGGGGGGCGGGATCAGCCCTCCCGCGCCCATCACGGGCTCCGCGAAGAACGCTGCGACGGTATCGGGGCCCTCGCGCTGGATCAGCTCTTCGAGCTCGCGCGCGAGGTGCTTGGAGAACTCCCGCTCGCTCATCCCCTCGGGGGCATTGCGATAGTAGTTCGGCGCGGTGGTGTGCAGGATGGGCCCCAGCGGCAGATCGAACAGCGTGTGCATCCCGGGCAGGCCCGTCAAGCTCGCCGTGGCCACGCCCGAGCCGTGGTAGGAGTTCCAGCGGCTGATGACCTTCTTCTTCTTCGGCAATCCGCGCAGGTTGTTGTAATACCAGATCAGCTTCAGCTGCGTCTCGTTAGCATCGCTCCCCGATGCGCCGAAGAACACGCGGGCCATCGGCACCGGCGCGCGGGCGAGCAGCGCTTCGGCGCATTCGATGACGACGTCCGTGGACATGCTGTTGAAGGCATGGAAGAACGACAGCCGCGCGCTTTGCGCGGAGATCGCATCGGTGATCTCCCGCCGTCCGTATCCGAGGTTCACGCACCAAAGACCCGCCATGCCATCCAGGTACTCGCGGCCCTGGATGTCCTTGACGCGAACCCCACGCCCCTCGGAGATGATCGTCGGACCGTCACGCAGGTGATCGGAAACCGACGTGAACGGATGGAAAATGGAGCTCTGGTCTTTTTGCGCGGCATGCGCTCGATCGAATGTCATGGCATCTCCTGGACTGGGCTAGTTCGTCTGTGTGCGCGCGCCGGGACTCCATCCGCATCGCATCAGGAACTCTCGCACGTGGTTCGTGAAGGGAGTTGGTGCGTCATCGTGAACGTAGTGACTGGCATTCGGGACACTGACCGAGGTAATTTGGCTATTCATGGCGCACATGCGCTCCACCGTCGGCAACGGACAGAAGTCGGACTTCTCGCCGCGGATGACGATCGTGGGCACCGCAATGCGCGGGACGATCGGCCAGAGATCGACGATACGCGCGGGGTCCGGACGCATTCGAGTCTGGCGGATTCCCCGGGCATCGTAGCGCCAGGTGACCGCCCCATCGGCGCGCATCCGCAGGCTCTCGGCGACTCGCTGCTCGAGCGCCGCGTCGCTGACGGTTGGCCGCTTCGCACGCCAGTACCGGCGCGCTTCGGCCCAGCTCGCGAACGACTCCGGCAGGGTCGCCATCTCCGTGACGATCCGCTGCGCGCCGGGGCCCTCGGCGGACGAGCCCGGTGCGATGTCCTCGATCAGCAGCGCCGCGAGCCGATGCGGATGCCTCGCCGCGTAGACATAGGCGGTGGTGCCGCCCATCGAATGTCCGAGAAGTGCGAAGCGCTCGAGACCGAGGGTGTCGACCACTCGCTCGAGATCCGCGAGGTACGCATCGGTGTAGTAGCTCTGCTCGGGATCCCAATCACTCTCCCCGCGCCCGCGCTGATCGAAGGCGATGAGGCGGTATTCCCCGGACAGCGCCGCCGCCAGGGCACGCCAGGTGCCGGAGTAGCCCCGCAACCCATGCAGCAGGACGAGCGCTGGCGCGCGCGGATCGCCCCATTGCCGACAGAGCAGGCGTAGTCCGTTGATCCGCAAGGACTCGCTCCGCTCGCCGGTGAGCACGGCTTCCGGGAGCGGGGGGGCATCGCTCACGATCGGCTCGGGGGTTTCGCTCATGCGCAACTCGAGGATCAGTGCAGTCCGTCCTTGCCGACGATCTCGCTTGATTTGAGACCCCCGAGCCGGGCGCGCAGCCGCCCGCGGGTAGCGACGGCCACCGCCACCAGGACCTCATCGGGGCCCGGCGAATCCGTGAAGCCTACCGATACGGTGTCGTAGTGCGAGCGCACATACAACGCGTCCTTGTGCGCGAGCGGGATATCGATCGTGGCGCCCGGAGCGCCCCGCTTGCCCGTCGATGGGAACCAGGCGATGCCGCCGCCGAGGGCCGCGCGGATGGGATCTGCGAAGAGGCTGGTGAGAAATGCATTGCCGTGCTCGTATTCGCCGTTGGCACCGACGAGCGCGGCCTTGCCGTAGCTCTGCACGCTCGCGGTGCCGACGGCCGCGCGCAGCCGGCGCCCGAATTCCACCCCGAGTGCCTGCGAGCGCTTGATCACCTCGTCGAAGGATTCGACGAACTGTCCGGCGTGCGGATTCTCGAGCGCGGCGGCGACCACCACCTTAACGAGCGGCTCGCCATCGGCCAGCGGGCCGGTCTCCAGGGCCAGCGTCTCCTCGCGAAACGCATACCACTTGCGGATGTGCAAGCCGTTGAAATTGGCGGGGCGTGCCGGCATGGGGGTCTCCGAATTGAAGCTTTGCGGTGCGCGGGTAATCCTGGGACGTCGCCGTCCTCCACGCACCGTCACTCTGGAACAATAATGCGAAACTATGGAAATCGTTGAGAAATGTCAACAATGTCGGCGCTCGGCCTGGCTACTGTTGCGCACAAAGCCCGAATTGAAGCAAAATTGTTACCCATGCGAGACAAAGTACAGGTCAGCAACGTCGTTGCCATGATGTCCTTCGCGGCTGTGGTCAGCACCGGAAGCTTCTCGGCCGCTGCCGAGCAACTGAATTGCTCCAAGGCCGCCGTCAGCCGCCAGATTGCGCGTCTCGAACGCACGATTGGCCTGCAACTGCTGACGCGCACCACGCGCAACGTCGCGCTGACGCCCGCGGGGCAGGAACTCTATGGCCGCTGCTCGCGCATCGTCGATGAGGTCAACGAGACGAATCAGATCATGGCCGGGATGCTGAACACGCCGCGCGGGGATCTGCGGATCAATGCGCCGGTCGTCTCGACGCTGTTTCGGATCACGGAAATCATCCCGCGCTTCGTCAAGCAATTCCCGGACGTGCGCGTGCATGTGAATCTCTCGGACAGCAAGGTGGACCTGCTGCATGGCGCCTTCGACGCGGCGTTCTGGGTGGGCGAGCCCTACGACTCCGCGCTCGAGGCCGTGAAGCTGCGCGAATACGACATGGTGCTGGCCGGCGCCCCGGAATACTTCCGACGCAAGCGCAAGCCGGCGACGCCCGCGGAGCTGAAGGACCATGACTGCATCGTCGAGACTCACCTGTCGCGGCCCGGCGAATGGCAGCTCTCGAAGGATCAGACCATCTCGGTGAGCCGCGGGCCGCTCACCTCCAACAGCGTGCGCCTGACCCGGGAGGCGATCCTGGCGGGCATGGGCATCGCCTACCTGCCGCGATTCCTGCTCGCCGAGGACCTTGCGGCCAAGCGGCTCACCCCGGTGCTCGCCGACTACGTCTCGGCGCGCCTGCCCCTGTATGTGATCTTCCCAAAGGGGCAATACGTGCTCGCGAAGGTCAGAGCCTTCGTCGACTTCCTTTCCACGGCGATCACTGACAAGCCCGTGCCCGCGGAGGCGGAGCCGCGCGCGGCGCGGCGCGCCTGACGGCTCAGGAATCGAACAGCGGCTCCAGGGTGGTCGGGTTCGCCTGCCCCTCGTTTCGCCCGAGCTCGGCGATCGCCTGGCCGCCGGCGCTCGGCACGAGCTGACAGAACACCTCGAGCTGGTGACCGTCGGGATCGTA
This sequence comes from Pseudomonadota bacterium, assembly GCA_019352035.1. GTDB lineage: Bacteria > Pseudomonadota > Gammaproteobacteria > Steroidobacterales > Steroidobacteraceae > 13-2-20CM-66-19. The sequence continues at coordinate 4,748 of JABBNZ010000155.1, forward strand.
GAAATAGATCCCGATCGAAACGCCGTGATCGAGGATCTCCTGGATCCTGACGTCATGCTTCAGCATCCAGCCATACAGGCGCCGCAGCTGATCCAGATCTCCGCCGCAGTCGACCTCGAGGCCGATGTGCTCGAATTCCTGGCCCCGCTCCCCGCCGCTCGAGGCGGGAAACAGCGCGAGGTCATGGTCGTGCTCGCCAAAGGACAGGAAGATCCCGCCGCGGTACGGGCCATCGGACACGGTGGCACTGGTCCGCATGCCGAGCACCTCGCTGTACCAGCGGGCCGAAGCTTCGGGATCGCGCACGTACAGCACCACGTGCGCGACGCGTTTGACCTTAGGGATGCGCACGGTCTGCTCCGCCGTTGGCCGGCACCGCCGGGATCCAGGTCGTGTCGGTGATCTCGCTGAACTCGCGCCATTCCTTGCGCCAACTGATGCCGCCGTCGAGGCTGCGGAAGAGATGGCCATACTTGGTGCCCGCGAGCACCAGGTTCGGATCGGCGGGATTCGTGCCGATGGTCCAGATGACGGAATTCGGCTGTTGCGGAAACGGCATCGGCAGCCAGGAGGCGCCGCGGTCGCTCGACCGCAGGAACAGGGCGGTGGACCCTGGTGTTCCGTCGCCGATTCCCATGAAGACCTCGCGATCGCTGCCGGGCTTGCGTGCGAGCACTCTGGAATAATACAGGCCCCACTTCTCGCGCGGGCTTATCTCGCTCCAGGTCTCGCCGTCATCGGTGGACGAATACACCGCGTTGACCACCATCACCAGTACGGTCTTCGGTGCGCCGGGAAGGATGACGATGCTGTGCACGTCGGAATTTCGGACCCGGCGCGCCCCATCGGCGTCGATTCGTTTCCAGGAGTCGCCGCCGTCACGGGTACGGAACAATCCTCCTTCCTCGACGCCAACCCAGACATCATGAGCGTCTTCAGGATCGACGGCGATGGTGAGCATTCGGGGTCTGCTGACGCCCAGACATTTGGCTGGCATCTCGAGAGAGGTCCGCTCCCAGTGCCTGCCACCGTCATTGGAGCGGAAGAATATCGCGCGGCTGGGTGAGCCCGTGCCCGCGTACATGATATCCGGATTCCTGGCATCTGCCACGAGCCGCCATACTGCGTATGAGTTGAGCACGCAATCGACGCGATGCCAGTTTACGCCGCAGTCTTCGCTGCGGAACAGGCCCGTTTCCGCGCCGGCGAACACCGCCTGGGGCATGCGAGGATCCGGGAGCAGGCAGCGCACCGTATCGTCGAACTCCAGGTCCTGGTCGACCTTGATCCGCCGCCAGGTC
>JABBNZ010000156.1:0-3472 GCA_019352035.1 Pseudomonadota bacterium
GGTACACACCGGCTCGGTGAAGGCCGAGAACGCCTCGGAGATGAGAAAGTCCTTCTCGAGCTGTGCCGTGGACACGCGAGCGCCGTGTTCGGCGAGGAAGGCGTCAATCAGCTCCGATTGCGCCTGCGTCAGCCGCTTCATGTGTACTCGATGACGCGCGGTCCGAATCCGATCTTGCGCGTCACGCGCGCACCGGGCACGGCAATGCGATCGCCCGCGGGCACTTGTGTCGTGCGTCTCTCGATGTAGTCCAGGGCGGCCCGGCTCGGCTTCGGTGAATAGCCCAGGCGGCGCAGCGCCTGGAAGCCAATGTCGATGAGCGGGGTGACCGGAATGGGTTTACCCGACAGCACCGAGGGCTTCGCGCGTGCGTAGAGGCCATAGCCCACCTGCACGAGGAGTCCTTCGCCCACCAGCTTGCGCAGTTCGCGGCCGACGACATCGTAGGCCCCGAAGACGGCGAAATCCTCGCGCAGGAAGACATCCGTCTTGCGCGTGCGACGGATGCGCTCGGCGATGCGATCCCGGATGGTGAGGGGCTTCCTGGTCATGATGCAAAAATACGACCTATAAACGAAACTAATTGTAGCAGAAACAAATTATTACGGCATCCTGTGACTACCATCTTTCTCCTCGGCTCCCTCGGAGCGAGGCAGTGCGGAATCTCGCCGCCCGATCCATCGCGCAAGGCCCTGAGCCATGAGCAAAAATTGGCACCCCGTGCGTCATCCGGCGGGCGGGGATTGAGAGGGTTCGGGGCGGTTGCACGGCGAGAGGGATCACGCCCGGTCCGCCCGCAAGCACTCCATCAGCCCTGAGAGAAGGGGCGAGGGCGGCGCGCCGCTGCGCAGGAGGTAGATCTCGGCCGGCGGGAGACCCCGGCGCAGCGGCCGGAGGACGACGTTCGGGTGCGCGACGCCTTCGCCCTGCGTTGCGGTGAGGAGGCCTATGCCGCATCCGGCCTCGACCCAGGTCATGAGCGCGAGAGCCGTTGTGGGGCGCTCGGCGATGAAGAGCGGTGGATCGACGGTTGGCAGGTATTCAAAAATCTGTCGCTCACACCTGCTGCTGGGTTCCGGTGCAAGGACGGCGAGTGGCGCGCGAGCGAGATCGGCCAGCTCGAGGGCGCGCTCCGACGCGAGGGAGTGGCCTTTCGGCAGCGCGGCCACCCAAGGATCGGTCCAGAGCCGGTCGGTCACCATGCCGGGCTCTGTGACGCGCATCGCGGTGATTCCGGCGTCGAGCAGACCGGCTTCGATCTCGGCCAGGAGCGCGCGGCCCGATCGGTTGACGATCTGCAGTTCCGCGTCGGAACGGGTCTGTCGCCAGGTTGAGAGGGCCGTTGCGATCCGGGAGCAGGCGATGCGCTCGCAGAGACCGATCCGGAGCCGCTCCTTCGCGCTGCGTTTGAGTTCGCCGATGGCAAGCCGCGCATGTTCCTCCGCGGCGAGGACGCGCCCCGCGTGATCGAGGAGGCGCTCGCCGGCGGCCGTGAGCTCGGTGTGTCGGCTGGTGCGGTAGAAAAGTCTGACGCCGATTTGATCCTCGAGCGCCCGGATCTCGCGCGACAGGTTCGACTGGCCGATGCAGAGACGCTCCGCTGCGCGCGCAAAATGCAGCTCCTCGGCCAGGACCGCAAAATAGCGGTACTGCCGTAGCTCGAGCGGTCGGACCAACCGCGTGACCACCCGTGTCTCGCTGGAGAGTTCAAGTGCCGCCATGCTGTGACCTCCGTGAACCAGGCGACGCCCGACGCATCGGCCGACGTCGCTCCGCATGCGTTGGAGCATTACCGTACGGGCGCGCAAAATGCCAGCCGCATTTCGGGTGTCTTTGCCCAGATATTGCGGGGTTTCGGTGGATGAAGAGCGGGCGAAGCGCAGTGGTCGAGTTTCTGGGTAAATTCGGGCGAAACTCGGTCTTCCCTTTTCCGGCGGCTTGCGCTACAGCGGACGTCGCGGCCGACGTTGGATGCGGACGGCGAAGACAAACGTCGAGTCACGCACGCCGCCATGGAAGATTTTTGGGCCTGCTCCGCAGCGTACGCGTATGTACTGCATCTCGACCCGGCTTCCCGGGCGTGGGAGTACTTGCGTCGCAATCCGCGCTATCAACGCGACTGGGCGCATTACCGGCGAAGCGCTTCGCAACGTGTCGCAGGCCGATGGGGACTCGCGGCACTCGTTGACCCGCGGCTCGACGCGCGGCAGGTCTCGCCGGTGTGGGTGATCGGGACTGCACCGCCTGTCACATTGGTGAGGGACGAAATGCACTCGCATCGGAAGGGCGTAACGGATCCGGAGCGCTTTTCCCTTTGGCGCCTCGCGGGCCGCAAGGCGTTGTTCGATGATGGTGGCGGCCTTCGGCTCGTCGTCCGCCTCTTCTCGCAGGAGGCGCAGATACGACTGGGAGACCGTCTGACCAGCGGAAATCAATTTGCCTACCAGATCCCGGCCGCAGGCGATGATCGCGCAGCCTGGGCCGCGCTGACCTCATTCCGGGCGCTGATCCTGGCCGCCGGGGGCGGGCGGGAATCGTCTCGCGAGCGTCCCGGCCGGGCGGATCTCTTTCACTTGCGCGCGCTGCAGGTTCTCGACGGCCTGGCGGCCGGCGCCTCCCAGCGCGAGCTCGCTGTCGCGCTCTTCGGAGCCGCCGTCGCTCGCGGGTGGCAGCCGGACGGCGCCCTGCGCGCCCAGGTGCGGTATCTCATCCGCAGGGCAGGGGTGCTGATGGAACGGGAATACCGCGAGCTGATTGCCGCTGATCCGGTGGCCTCCCGCTCCCAGCGAAAGGCGTCCCGCTCGCCGATCCCGCCGACGAGATCGTGCGCGAGGCAGCGGTGATTGGGAGATGGAGGACGATCGTCACGCATCATGTGCGGCACCTCCAGCCCCGCCGATGCTGCGCGTGCTGCCAAGGCATCTGCGGCTCCGGAGCGCTTACGCTGACGGCGCACGGCGTTCAGCCACTTCGAGGGGCCGCAGGGCCCCTCGTTCTTGTATACCGCACCCGTGATGGGCCCGCTGCCCCGAATGTCTCGCCGCGATGGGTCTTTGAGGGACTGGGCGTGGCTGTGCTCAGTAACTGCCGATCACCGCCATATAACCGTTTCATTTCAGGGACTTGCGGGCGGGGGCAAGATTCGGTAGGGTCGCTGGAGTGATCGACGCGTGGTGCCCGGGGCGGGGATTGAGAGCGCTCAGCGTGTGCCTATCGCGAAGAAACACAATGTTTCGGCGGCGCGGGAGGATCTGCAACCGCCTGAAGGCGGCAGTGGACATCCTTCACAGCGCGGCTGCGCGCGTGGGGGGAGAGAGTGTGTCAAAAGTGGACGCGGCTCTGCGAAGAATACTGCGCATAGGATTATGAAGCAGTGCAGGGTTCCAAATCGAACGCACTGCGTTACGGCAACCGATCCAAATCTCTTTCAATCGCCCTTCCGCGCGGGCCTCAAGATCGATGCGTATCAGAT
>JABBNZ010000156.1:3482-5945 GCA_019352035.1 Pseudomonadota bacterium
GGAGCCGCTGCCAAGGCATCGCGGCTCCCCCCTGGATGGAAGCGTACACGGTAGGAATTTCATGAGTATGGATCAAGCCACCCACAACAAAATCGTCTCGTTCATCTGGGGCATAGCCGATGACGTCCTGCGCGACCTTTTCAAGCGCGGCAAGTACCCCGACGTCATTCTGCCGATGTGCGTCATACGGCGCATGGATGCGGTGCTGGAGCCGACCAAGAAGAAAGTGCTCGACACCAAAAAGATGCTCGACGAGGCGCGCATCACCGAGCAGCGCGCCGCCCTGTGCGACGCCGCGGGGCAGGCTTTCTACAACACCTCGAAGTTCACCCTTCGAGACCTCAAGTCCCGCGGCAGCCAGCAGCAGTTATTGGCCGACTTCGAGGACTACCTGAACGGCTTCTCGCCCAACGTTCAGGACATCCTCGACAATTTCAAATTCCGCAACCAGCTCCAGACGCTGTCGAAGGCGGACGCCATTGGCACGCTTATCAACAAGTTCCTCGACCCCGACATCGACCTCTCGCCGGCCGGCATCGACAACCACTCGATGGGCACGGTCTTCGAAGAGCTGGTCCGCAAGTTCAACGAGGAGAACAACGAGGAAGCGGGCGAGCACTGGACTCCGCGCGACGCGGTGCGCCTGATGGCAAACCTCGTGTTCCTGCCCATCGAGGCGGAGATCAGATCCGGCACCTACCTGCTCTACGACTGCGCCTGCGGCACGGGTGGCATGCTCACGGTCGCCGAGGAGACGCTCACGGCTATCGGCGACAGGCGTGGCCAGCAGGTCAGGTGCCTGCTCTACGGTCAGGAGATCAACCCCGAGACCTACGCCGTCTGCAAGGCCGACATGCTGCTGAAGGGCGAAGGCGAGAGCGCCGACCACATCGTCGGCGGCGCAGAATGGTCCACGCTCTCGCACGACGCCTTCCCCGCGCAAGAGTTCGACTTCATGCTTGCCAACCCGCCCTACGGGAAGAGCTGGAAGAAGGACCTCGAGGCCATGGGCGGCAAGGATGGGATGCGCGACCCGCGCTTCAAGGTCATGCACCAGGGCGAGGAGCTTTCGCTAGTCACCCGCTCCAGCGACGGGCAGATGCTCTTCCTTGCCAACATGGCATCGAAGATGAACGAGAAGTCGGCGCTGGGCAGCCGCATCGCCGAGGTCCACAACGGCTCGTCACTTTTCACCGGCGACGCGGGGCAGGGCGAGAGCAACATCCGCCGCTGGCTGATCGAGAACGACTGGCTCGAGGCCATCGTCGCCCTCCCGCTCAACCTCTTCTACAACACCGGCATCGCCACCTACGTCTGGGTGCTGTCGAACAAGAAGCCCGCGCACCGCAAGGGTCAGGTGCAGCTCATCGATGCCAGTCAGTGGTTCAAGCCGCTGCGCAAGAACCTCGGCAAGAAGAACTGCGAGCTCTCGCGCGAGGACATCGAACGCATCAGCCGCACCTTCCTCGATTTCAAGGAGACCCCGGAATCGAAGATCTTCCCCAACGCCGCCTTCGGCTACTGGAAGGTCACGGTCGAGCGTCCGCTGCGCCTGCACAGCCAGCTCACGCTCAAGGCTATCGAGACGCTGCGCTTCACCTCGGGTGACGAAGACATTCGAGCGATGCTCTATGAGGAGTTCGGCGACGCTCTCTTCACCCGTTTTCCCAAGGTCTCCGCCGCGCTGGAAAGGCGACTGGCGGACTGGGGCAACGACGAGGACGAGGGCGACGACGAGGAGGGCGGCAGCGCCAAGAAGGGCCTGCCCGAGAAGAAGCGCAAGAAGCTGCTCGACCCCAAGACCTGGGAGCGCGACGGCCGTCTGGTCGACGTCGCCACGAAGCTGCGGGCGACGCTGGGCGACACGCTCTTCGAGAACCACAATGTCTTCCGCGAGCGCGTGGATGCAGCGCTCAAGCAGGCCGAAATCAGGCTCGCCGCCGCTGACTTGAAGCAGATCCTCAAGGCCGTGAGCTGGCGCGTCGAGACCGCGCCGCCCGTCATCGCCAAGGTGCACAAGCCCGGCAAGGCCAAGGCCGACTCGCTCCACGGCTTGTTCGAGGCGACCGTGGCCGGCAAGTCCGCGATCGTCGAATACGAGCCCGACTCCGACCTGCGCGACACCGAGCAGGTGCCGCTCCTCGAGGACGGCGGCCCCGAGAATGATGGAATAGCGGCCTTCATCCGCCGCGAGGTGCTGCCCTACACGCCCGACGCGTGGATCAAGGAAGACGCCACCAAAATCGGCTACGAGGTCAGCTTCACGCGCCACTTCTACAAGCCGCAGCCGCTGCGCACGCTGGAAGAGATCAGCGCCGACATCCTCGTCATCGAAAAGGAGGCGGAGGGGTTGCTAGCAGGAATTATCGGAGGAGAGAAGCGATGATGGCGGTGGACTTGAAGGCGCACCTCCAACGAGGCGGCCAGGTAATGAGAACACGCGACGACCATGCTCCTGTCTTT
>JABBNZ010000006.1:0-8041 GCA_019352035.1 Pseudomonadota bacterium
ATCGGCGGCTTCGCCTTCGGCCTCTCGCAGCTGCTGCTACCGTACATCGTGTGGCAGTGCGTGCGCTCCGGCAAGCGGGTCGAGGGCAACAGGGCCTGGGAGGGCGCCCACGGCCTGGAGTGGGAGCTGCCCTCGCCGCCGCCGTTCCACTCCTGGACGGTGCCGCCGTCTGAAGCGCTCATCGCGCGCGGCGCGGAGCACTGAGGAGCGCCGGAGCAGATGCTGACGACGATGGCACCGCAGCAGCCGAAGCCGATGCAGCAGGATGATGCCGAGCGGCGCAAGCGGGTCCGCCGCAGCACCTGGGTGGTGACGGGGATCGTGCTGTTTTTCTACCTGGGATTCATCGCGATGATGATGTACCGCGCCACGCATCCGCACCCATGAGCCGCCCAACGCCAGCCACGATCCAGGGCTTCAAACTGGTTTCCCATCGACTCCTGTCGACCCGAACCATGAAGCGGCTGGAGCGGGCACCCCAGGCACAGGGAGGTGCCCCGCCGCCGCAGGTGGCGGAGGCGGCAGGCAAAAACCGCGCTTTTGCCCGCCGCCGCTTAGAACCAAGGCAGTCACGAAGGTCACCCAATGGCATCCAACGTACACGCCCCTGACGGCCAGCACTACTACGTTCCGCACGGCAGCCCCTGGCCGATCGTCGCGGCCGTCTCGCTGTTCGCCCTGATGGTGGGAGCGATCCTGTATCTGGACGGGGTCGCCGGCGCCTGGTCGCTCCTCATCGGCCCGGTGCTGCTCCTCATCATGTTCGGCGGCTGGTTCCACGCCGTGATCGGGGAGAACCAGCAGGGCGTCTACAACGCCCAGGTGGACCGCTCGTTCCGCATGGGAATGATGTGGTTCATCTTCTCGGAGGTGATGTTCTTCGCCGCGTTCTTCGGCGCATTGTTCTACACGCGCATATTCGCGGTGCCGTGGCTGGGCGGCGCCGGCATCCGGGCGCTCACCAACATGCTGCTCTGGCCGCATTACGCGGCCGCGTGGCCGACCAACGGCCCGGGCCATGTCGGCGGCGAGGGCTTCGAGCCGATGAGCGCCTTCGGCATCGCGGCGATCAACACGCTGGTCCTGTTGACGAGCGGCCTGACGGTCACGATCGCGCACCACGCGCTGCGCGCCGGCAACCGGACACGCCTGAAGATCTTCCTCGGGATCACTTTCCTGCTCGGGTTCACCTTCGTCGCGCTGCAGGCGCACGAGTATTACGATGCCTACACCAGGATGAATCTGCGGTTGACGACGGGCATCTACGGCTCGACCTTCTTCATGCTCACCGGGTTCCATGGCCTGCACGTGACCATCGGCGCCATCATGCTGCTCGTCGTGTGGCTGCGGGTGATGAAGGGCCACTTCACGCCCCGACAGCATTTCGCGTTCGAGGCGGTGACCTGGTACTGGCACTTCGTCGACGTGGTGTGGCTGTTCCTGTTCGTGTTCGTCTACTGGCTGTAGCGCAGCCCGCGCGCCCGGGCCGGCTAGCGCCCGGGCGTGACGCCGTGCGGCGCGATGATGCCCGCGTACCACGCGAGCATGATCAGCGCGAAGAGCACGATCGAGAGGACGATACGGATGGTCAGCGCGCGGGCCATCTTCGCGGAATCCGCCTGCGTGCCGCGCGATAGGTGGAACAGGGCCGAGCCCAGGCTCGCCACGATGGCGAGGAGGGCGAGGATGACCACTATCCGGAACAGCGCTGGCATGGCAGCATGCAGTCTACCGCAACCCCCATGCCCACACGCCTGACTTTCGGCCGCCGCCGCTTCGCGCCATCTGCCGCCTTCACCGTGCTGATGCTGGTGTTGTGCCTCGCATTCGCCGCTCTCGGGCACTGGCAGTGGCGGCGAGGCACGGCGCGGGCGGCGCAGCAGGCACGTTTCGAGCGCGGCGCCCGCGAGGTGCTGTCGCTCGGCTCGGCATCGCTCGATCGCGTGCCTGACTATCAGCGGGTCAGTCTCACCGGCACGTACGATCCGGCGCACCAGTTCCTCATCGACAACATGAGTCATCAAGGCCTGGACGGGTACCAGGTGTTGACGCCGCTCGAGCGGCCGGGAGGCGCGGTGGTGCTGGTCGACCGCGGCTGGGTGCCCTTCCTCGGCAACCGCAGCCACCTGCCCGACATTTCCCTGAAGTCCACGGGAAGCGTTACGGTGCTCGGCCGCGTCGGGGATCTTCCGGTCGCCGGGCTTGCCTTCGGACGCGCGCCGCCGCCCGCGAGCGGCCCCTGGCCCAAGGTGACCAGTTTCCCGAGCCTGGAGGAGCTGAGCCGTGCGCTCGGCCGCCCTCTGGCGCCGCACGTCATCCTCCTCGACCCTCACGCCCCCGACGGCTACGTGCGCGACTGGCAGCTGCCGGGCATGCCCGCCATGCGGAATTTCGCCTACGCCTTCGAATGGTGGTGCTTCGCGGTCGCGGCAGTGGTGATCTGGCTGATGGTGAGCTCGAAGCGCCAGGCGCGCAGCGCCGCGGCCCCGGGCCGGAAGGTGATGTGATGACCGTGACCGACGCCCAACTGCGCAACCGCAACCTGCTGACGCTCGCCGGGCTGGGGGCGCTCTTTCTCGCGCCGCTCGTCGGCGCGGTCTGGCTCTACTACGGGACCGGATGGCGGCCCGCCGGCCACGTCAATCATGGTCAGCTCATCAGCCCGCCACGGCAGCTGCCGAGCCTTGATCTGCCGCTCGTTCGGCTGGATGAGGGCGGGGGGGAACCCTCGGCATCCGGGCCCACTCTGTTCCGCGGTACCTGGACTCTCGCCTACGTCGGTGATGGCAGCTGCGACGCAGCCTGTCGCCGGACACTTTATGTAATGCGCCAGACCCGGGCCGCGCTGGGGACGGACATGACACGGGTCTCGCGCGTCTTTCTGGTGACCGGGAATTGCTGCGCGAAGGCGTACCTCGCGCGCGAGCACGCCGGGATCATGGTGCTGGATGCGACCGGATCGCCGGGGAAGGAGCTGCTCGGCGATTTCCCGCCGGGGGGCTGGGCATATTCCCTGTTCGTCGTCGATCCGCTCGGCAATCTGATGATGCGTTACGATGTCCGCCGCGATCCCCGGGGTCTCCTTATCGACCTGCGGAGATTGCTCTCGCTCTCCGATATCGGCTGAGCCTGGCCTTTACCGCTTGTCCTAGGAGATCTCTTGTCCCAGACGTCCATCGACCGCTGGATGCGCGGCCTGGCACTCCTCGGGGTGCTGCTGTGCTTTGGCGTGATCGTGCTCGGGGCCTACGTGCGGCTCACGGACGCCGGACTAGGCTGCCCGGATTGGCCCGGATGCTACGGCCACATCAGTCCCGTGGGGGCGGAGGACAGCCTCGCCAGCCAGGCAGAGTTTCCGGGCCGGCCGCTGCAGGCCGGCAAGGCGTGGCACGAGATGATTCACCGCTATGCGGCGGGCACGCTCGGCTGCGTCATCATCGTGATCGCGGCGCTGGCCATCGCGGCTCGCACGCCGCGGGTCCAACCGGGGCTGCCCAAGGTGGCGGGGACGGGATTCGGGCTGCTCCTCTTCGCCACGGTGATCGTGCAGGCCGTGCTCGGCATGCTGACAGTGACATTGCTGTTGAAGCCGCTCATCGTGACGCTGCATCTGATGTTCGGCATGACGACCCTGGCCCTGCTCTGGTGGCTGTGGCTGCGCCTGCAGGGCCAAGCCCCGGCCGGGGTGCATCTGCAGACGGTGCCCAAGGCGGGCACGACCGGCTGGTCCAGTGACGCGGGCGCAGCGCGGCTCGCGTATTGGCTGGCGGCCTTCTGTGTCGTCGTGCTCGCAGCACAGTTCTTTCTCGGCGCCTGGACCAGCGCCAACTATGCCGCCTTCGCCTGCCCCGATTTTCCGACCTGTCAGGGCGCCTGGTGGCCGCATACGGACTTCCGGCACGCTTTCGTCCTGTGGCGGGGCATCTGGGTCGACTACGACGGCGGCATCCTCTCCAATGCCTCGCGAGTGGCCATCCAGTTGGCGCATCGACTCGGGGCGCTGACGGTGACACTGACGTTCCTCGGCGTGACCCTTTACACCATCAGTCGGCGCTCGCTCGCGCCGGCGCGGCCGCGCGCCTACCTGGTGCTGGCCGCACTGGGACTGCAGCTTGCGATCGGTATTTCCATGGTCCTGGAGACGTTTCCGCTTTGGCTGACGGTCGCCCACACCGCCGGAGCGGCGCTGCTTCTGATGGCCATCCTCGCACTGACGGCCAAGCTCCACGTCATGCGAGCGGTGCGCGCGGGCTGACGGACCGAGGGCTCGCATGGCGACAGCTTCGCAATACGCGGCAATCGAGCCGGCTGCCTGGCGCCGCTACTACGAGCTGACCAAGCCGCGGGTGGTGGCCCTCATCACCTTCACGGCGATCGTCGGCGTGCTCCTCTCGAGCCCTGGCTGGCCGCCGCTCGGACCGCTCGTGTGGGGGACGCTCGGTATCGCCCTCGCATCGGGTTGCGCCGCCGCCATCAATCACGTACTCGACAGGCGCTTCGACGAGCAGATGGCTCGGACGCAGTCTCGCCCTTTGCCGACACGCCAGCTCACGGAGCGCCGGGCGCTGATTTTTGCCGCGGTGCTGGGTGTTGTCGCGATGACGATCCTGGCGTTCCTGGTCAACCTGTTGACCGCGGCGCTGACCTTCGCGTCATTGATCGGATATGCCGTGGTGTACACGGTGTGGCTGAAGCACGCCACTTCGCAAAACATCGTGATCGGCGGGGCGGCAGGCGCGGCGCCGCCGGTCCTCGGCTGGGCCGCGGTCACCCATAACATCGATCCCAACGCCCTGCTCCTGTTCCTCATCATCTTCGTGTGGACGCCACCGCATTTCTGGGCGCTGGCGATCGCGCGCAAGGACGAGTATTCGCGCGCGGGCATCCCGATGCTGCCCGTCACCCATGGAGTGGAGTACACGCGGCTGCAGGTCCTCCTCTACACGGTGCTGCTCTGCGTCGTGACGCTGATGCCGTTCCTGACCCGCATGAGCGGACTCATCTATCTGGGCGCGGCACTGGTGCTCAACGCGCGCTTCCTCTACTACGCGCTGGCGCTGAAGCTCACGGCCCGGCAGGAGCTGCCGATGCGCGTGTTCCGCTACTCCATCACCTACCTGATGTGGCTGTTCGCGGCCCTGCTGGTCGATCACTACCTGCCCACGACCCAGCTTCTAAGAATGGGCTGACTTGCGCAGCAGCAGCACCTGCCACGAGGAGAGGTGCCGGTCCTCGAGCAGCAGCACGCCCGTCCATTCGTAGGTGTCGTCGTCGACGCGCCGGTAGTGCTCCGCGCCGTGATAGCCGGCGGACTCGCTGCGATAGGCCGACAGAATCGAGCTGCCGATCGCCGAGATCGTGCCCTGCAGCTTGCCGAGCGCCGCACTCTCGGAGCTCCACTTGAGCGCCGCGCCGTCCCGGTCCGGCGGCTCTATCCGATAGGCGTTGACGAACTCCACCGGCGGGGAGCCCAGTACCTTCAGCGTGCCCGAGAGCAGCCAGCACTCAACCCGATGCGCGACTTCAGTGCGGGCTTGCGCGGGTAGCGCTTGCCCGTCCGCGCACCAGAATGTTCCGGTACCCGTCCATAGGGCAGGCTGGAACAGGTAGGTATGAGGCATCTGTACTTCCCGCGTCGCGGCCGCGACTGGGGCATTATCTCTCCATCGGGTCGTCGCCGCATGTTGCACCGAAGCAACGAAGCGGCTCGCAGGACCCGCGCACGATGAGCCGCGGCGGCAGTGTCACCCACTCCACGGGCTCGCCCTCGATGAGATGAACCAAGGTCTGCACCAGCAGTTGGCCGGCCCGCTTGGTGTCCTGGGCCACCCGCCTGCATGGCCTCGTAGCCCGAAGCCTCCGTCGAGACGGCGCCAACCTGCAGCCGCGGCTCGGGCTCGAGGCCAGCGGCAGCCAGCGCCGTCCGATATCCACGGTATCTTTCCCGCATCTCCGGCGAAGAGGGGGCGATCTCCCCCAGGAAGGCAATGCGCCGCCGCCCGAGGCCGAGCAGGTGCTCGGCCAGCTCGCGTATTCGAGTGCCACCCTGGTCACGCGCACGCTGGGCTCCGAATCCGCTCTGGCCGCCTTCAACCTGTCGGACCGGCCACTCAGGCCAACGCGCGGGCTGCCGGCTGGCAGTGGCGGATACCGCTGCAGCACCGTACCGGCAACGGGCACGTGTACTGCAGCGAGTTCATGAGCGACGACGAGGCGACGGCGATCCTGCTTCGGTCGCTCGATGGCGAGCCGCAGGTCCGCGACTTCGATGGACTCTCCCCTGGCGAGCAGCACCGCGCGCTGCATGACGTGGGCGAGCTCGCGCACGTTCCCGGGCCAATCGTAGGAAACGAGGGCGCGGCGCCTCAGCCGCCTCTGGCGCAAGACTTCAGGATTGATCGCGATATCCGGCATGACGTACGTGAGGTGTGATCTCGTGCGAGGCCTTTGCGGATTCCGTGCCAGAGGGCGGCCGGCCGCAAGCCCGTGAGCCCGCAGAGAATTTCGCGCGGATCACGAATGGCGCGCGCAGCGCTCGATCCCGACTTCAGGATTTTGCGAAGCGCCGGTCCCGCAAGTGGGACAGCGCGCCCATGTCAGTGCGACCGCCGACCGCCGACCGCCGACCGCCGACCGCCGACCGCCGACCGCCGACCGCCGCTCCGCAGCCGCGCTCACGGATGGCCGGGCGTTGATTGGCTCCGTCAAGTGGAATGCAAAGCGATCAATCCGTGAGCGTGCCCTCATACACCCGCGCCAGAGGCAATTGCAGGCCGATCGAGCGGAACACCACTTGCGCGTCCATGCCTGATGTGAGCATCGGGCGCCATCCCTCCGCTCTGCGGTGCGCGATGATCCTGGGTTGCGTCTGCTCTATCAGCACATATTCCTCAATGGCCTCGACACGCTGATAGGTCATCGCCTTCTCGCGCCGGTCTATGTGCCGGGTGGATTTCGAGAGGATCTCAACGACGAGCTTGGGATTACGAACCGATTGGTCGGTCCGATCCTCCGGCCGGCAGGAGACCATCACGTCGGGGTAGTACATGATCCGGTCGCTACCCGCCCGGATCTCGAGTTTGGCCTCCAGGAAGAACGGCTCGCAGCGGCTACCCTGCAGATGCGCGCCAAAGGCAATTACGAGCTTCTGCGCAATCCGGTTGTGCGCAAGGCTTGCGCCACTCATCGCGTAAACGGCGCCGTTGACGTACTCGTGGCGGTGCGGGCTTTGCTCCTCGAAAGCCAGGTACTCGTCCCAACTCATGAAGAGCGGCTCTTCCGACTGGTATTCCGGCTGAGCCTCGCCGACGTGAAAGGTGCGGTAGCGCGACTCCTCTACTACCGTCTCGAGCCAGTCCGCGATGCTATCGAGCTCCGCAGCCGAGAGACTGAGCAAAGACTGCTTGAGGTCTGAGATGGTGCTCACGTTCGCCGCCTCACTGCCGATTCGCGAGCCAGCCTACGCCACCAACATCTCAGATGGAAGATGTTATTTACAAGGAAATTGTGCAGAAATTCGACCCTATTAACTGCGTCTTGTAAATCCGTCCGATTATGCGGTCGCTGTTGATACGCCTTGTGCGATGCTGTTAGGAGCCGTCGGCGTAGGACGGTCGCCGCCTGAGATTTTCTCCAGACAGCATCTGGACAATGAAAGAGCGAGACCTCAGGCAGCCAACTGAATCGCTCCTAAAAGGGCACTACCGGGTATCTGTTGACGGGTAGGCCCTACACGGTCAGGACGGCGTTGTCGTGGTGAATGTAGCTGGGCGGAGCGGAGCGATTCTGGCGCAGTGAGACCGGCTGGTATGCTATGCCCATGAATAGAGCGACCGAGGCCACCGGAGCGATGATGGCGGCCATTGCGCTTTGCGGGCTGGTCGGCGCGGCGGCGCGCAGCGCGCTCGCATCCCACGCGCCGGCCGCGCCAGCGAGGCCCGGCGCCTCGCACTGGCACGATAGCCTTTCGTGGCGGGGCCAGGAGGCCCGGGTCACAGTACGCAGGGACGGAAAATACGTGCTTCAGTCGCCGGCCGGTGCG
>JABBNZ010000006.1:8051-99604 GCA_019352035.1 Pseudomonadota bacterium
CGGTGAGCGGGTGATTGCCGCTCAGCGCTGGCGCACGCGCACGGCGAGTCCGCTCTTCGATGCGCTGTTCGCGATGGCGCAGGAGGATCTGGAAAAGGATTCCGTCAGCGCCATCACCGATGCGGCATTCAACCACGGCCGGCCCATTCCGTGCCGCTGCTTCATCGCGGGCAAGAAGTGGCCGTTCGTCTGGACGCGCGATGTCTCGTACTCCACCGACCTGGGTCTGTGGAGGCTCCATCCGGCGCGCGCCCGGGCTTCGCTTCTCTTCAAGATCTCGCCGCCGCGGGATAACTTGGCGCCGCGCGGTCTTTACGTGATGCAGGACACGGGCTCGGGCGGTAGTTGGCCGGTCAGCACCGATCGGGTGGTCTGGTTCCTCGGTGCGCGCCATCTCCTCGGCGATCGGGCCTTCGCGGACACTGTATACCGGGCGCTGACCGACACGCTCGCCCAGGACCGGCAGTATGTGTTCGATCGGCGGGTCGGGCTGTACCGGGGCGAGACGTCCTTCCTCGACTGGCGCCAGCAGACCTATCCGGCCTGGACCGCGCACAACGTCGTCTTCATCGCTCAGTCCTACGCACTGTCGACCAACGTGCTGCACTATCAGGCGCTGCGCCTCGCGGCCGCGATGGCGGCCCAGCGCGGCGGCCGGGCGGCCGCGGCGCGCTATGCGCGCGAGGCCCGCGCCCTCAAACAGGCGATCAATGCCCGCTTCTGGAGTCAGGAGCGCGGCCTCTACATGAGCTATATCGGCGGACCGGTCCATGTCGGGCGCTTCGACGCCCATGACCTGCTGAGCCTCGATCTGGCGATCACCAGCGGGGTCGCCGACCCACGGCGGGCGGCCGCGATCCTGGAGCATTATCCCGCGTGGCCCGCGGGCAGCCCCGTGATCTGGCCGCAGCGGCGCGGCGAGCCGATCTACCACAACCGGGCGATATGGCCGGTCGTGAGCGAGTACACCCTGCGCGCGGCCCGGCGGGTCGGCGATCCGTGGCTGATCGCGCTCGAGGTTCGCTCGCTCATGCGGGGGGCGGCGCTGAACGCCTCCAACATGGAGAACTACTCCCTGCTCTCCCAGTCGACACACGTTCCGGGCAAGCTCGGCGGACCCGTGGTCGACTCTCCGCGGCAGCTCTGGTCCGTCGCGGGCTACCTCGACATGGTCGTGCGCGGCATATTCGGGCTCCAGAGCGACGAGCGCGTCGCGCCCGAGCTCCCGGCATCGCTGGTGCCGATGCTGTTCGGCGCCGGACGGCGGATCAGCCTCTTTCTGGATGGGCGCGTCATCGTCCTCGAGCGGCCCCCGAGTACCTCGGGCCCGCTCCTGGTCGCGGGCCGCATTCAGCATCAGGGGAATCTCACCGATGTCGAGCTCGTCTCGGCCGCGGCCCGAGCCACCCCGCCGCCGATGAACGCACCTTTGTATTCGGGCCGGCTGCCGCCCGCACCGCATCTGCGGGGCGCGCCCGGCCTGGGAGCGGCAGCCTCGGTAGCGGGGCCGTGGCCGAGGCACTGGCGTGCGCCGCGCCGCGGCGAGTATCTCGCCTGGCTTCGTTACTCCAATTCCAACGGCCCCATCAACACCGGCATCACCGCCGCGGTGAAGCGGCTCGAGGTCCGCTGCGCCGGGAGCGCCCCCCAGCTCCTCCCCATCGTGATGCCCCAGAGCGAGGGCTGGCAGGATTCGACCACCGTGCGCTTCGCAGCCCGCCGCCGCGCATCCTGCACCTTCACGATGCCGCAGGGCTTCAACATGAGCGACCTGGCGCGATTTTCGCTCTATGACGGCAACGGCGGCGCCGCCGGTCCGCTCAACAGCGCCCGCCTCGGCGCACTGCGCATTGCACGGCTCCACGCGAGCAGGCTGCCGCCGGGATCCGCCTCGGCGCGTCACTAGAGCCGGACGACCCCATTGAGCGCCAAGCCCGAGCTGCAGTGATCCGCGCTCGCTCGCCTACAACACGGGCGCCAATTGGGTTGGCGTTCTCTTTGCCGCCAGCAACGGCTTCCTCATCGCGGGCGCCCTGGTCATCCCGCTCATGGTGCGATGGCTGGGCCTGCGCTGAAGCCACCTCGTGAGTCTCGCGGGCGGCTGGCGGAGCCGGAGCCCGCGAAAGCGGCCTCTCCGTCGGCGGCCGGCGCCTGAGAGCCCCGGGGCGCGCCCGAACGCGTGGCCCGGCGCCGGCCCGCGAGCCCGCTGCGGCGGCTTCCGGTATGCTCGCGCCATGCTCATCGAGCGCGTCTGGTCCGCCAACCCCTACCGCAACTTCCACTATCTGATCGCCTGCCCCGAGACCGGGGAGGCGCTGGCGATCGACCCCCTGGAATGGCGGCTGTGCCTGGATGCGGCGCAGGCCAAGGGATGGCAGATCACCCAGATCCTCAATACCCACGAGCATCGGGACCACACGGGGGGTAATGCGGGCCTCGTGGGCGCCACGGGCGCCAAAGTCCTGGCTCACGCCGCGGCGGCGAGCCGCATCGGCGGCGTCGACCGCGGGCTCGGCAAAGGCGACATCGTGCGGGTCGGGCGGACGGTCGAGCTCGAATGCCTCGATACCCCCGGTCATACCCTGGCCCATATCTGCCTGCTCGCCCGCAGCGATCAGCCAGCCCTCTTCTGCGGCGATACCCTCTTCAACGCGGGCGCCGGCAACTGCCACAACGGCGGCCATCCCCAGCAGCTCTACGAGACTTTCGTGACGCAGCTCGCGCGGCTGCCGGAGCAGACGCGGGTCTTCCCCGGACACGAGTATCTGGCGCGCAACCTGGAGTTCACGCTCGATCGGGAGCCCGACAACGCCGCGGCCCGACACCTCCTCCAGAGCGCTCGCGGACAACAACCGGCGCAGACGGCGATCACGACCCTCGCCGAGGAAAAACGAATCAACACGTTCTTCCGTCTGCAGAGCCCCACGGTCATCGCGCGCCTGCGGGAGGCATTTCCCGACATCGGTGAGCAGCCGGATGCGCGCACCGTGTTCCTGAAGTTGCGGGAGCTGAGGAACGGGTGGTGAGCGAGTCGTCCCCTCGCGTCCTTTACGTCGACGACGAGCCCACGCTGGTATTCCTGATCACCCGCGCGCTGGAGAAGCTCGGCATCGCGGCGAAGGGTTTCGCGAGCACGGACGAGGCGCTCGCGGCGTTCGGGCGGGAACCGCGGGGCTTCACGCTGGTGCTGACGGATCTCTCCATGCCCGGAGGCATGAGCGGCCTCGAGTTGGCGCAGGCGGTGCTCGCCATTCGTCCTGACACCCATGTCGTGATCGCCAGCGGCTGCATCGATCCGGCGGACGTGCGGCGCGCGGCGGACATCGGTGTGCGCACCGTCATCCAGAAGCCCGCGAAAGTGGCCGAGATGGCCCAGCTCGTGAGCGGGCTGCTGCGCGACCTGCGATCCTGAGGGCACCCGATGATCTATTCCGGGTTCTATCGCCGCACCTTCTTCATCGCGACCGCCGCGGTCCTGGCGTATCTGCTGCTCGCCCTGCTGGCGCCGCTCAAGGGCGCGCTCGGCTGGGCGATCGTGCTCGCGTTCCTCCTGCATCCCCTGCACGAGCGGCTCTCGCGGCGCCTCAAGGGCCGCAGCGTGCTTTCCGCGGGCATCATCACCGGTCTCACACCGTTCCTCGTGCTCGCGCCGCTCGCCGTACTCGGCGTGGTGTTCGCCGGCCAGGTCGCCAGCCTGATCGGCCAGTTCCGCGGCGAGAGCTTCGGCTATCCGCAGCTGCTCGCGCGCTTCGAGAGTTATCCGCTGCTCGGGAACGTGCTGCGCTGGGCGAGCGCCAATGTCCCGGTGAGCGCGGCTCACGTACAGGAATGGATCACGGGCGGGATGCAGACGATGTTGAAGTCCGCCGCCTCGGCGGGCGGCAGTCTCGCGCTCGGCGTCTTCGGCACCGTGATCGGCTTCTTCATGATGCTCTTCCTGCTCTTCTTCCTGCTGCGGGACGGGCGCGCGATTCTCGATCACCTGACACGGCTGATTCCGCTCGAGTCGGCGCGCCGCGAGCGGCTGCTCGATTACCTGGGACGGGTCACCCGCGCCGTGGTGTTCGGGTCGACCGCAACCGCGCTGATTCAGGGGATTTTCGTCGCCGTCGGGTTCGAGCTCGCGGGCCTGCCCTCGCCCGTGGTCTTCGGCGTCGTCGGCACCATCGCAGCCCTGCTGCCCGCCGGAGCGGCCGTCGTGCTGGCGCCGGCGGTGCTCTATCTGGCGGTGAGCAGCCACTGGGTCGCGGCGGTCTTCCTCGCCGTCTGGAGCGGCCTGCTCGCGGTGGTGGAAAACGTGGCGCGGCCGCTCCTCACCGCGCACCGTGCCCACGTATCGACGCTGGCGGTTTTCGTAGGTGCGATCGGCGGCGTTTCGGCGTTTGGTGTGCTGGGACTGGTGATCGGACCGGTCTTGCTGAGTTTCGTGGTGGCGCTGGTCAGGTTCACGACGGAGGTACGCGGCGCCACGGCGCCTTGACATCCTCCCCCGGCGTGAAACTCGGAGATTCCTACGGCGCAGCGTCTGTTGCAGCGCCTGCGAGCGCACCCGCGACAGCCACGTCCTCCCGGCGCGCCACGCGGTCAGTTCCTTGCGGGGCCCGGCGTAGCCGAGCTCCCTCTCGCCGCGCTCGTAGCGCGCTTTCTGCAAGGCGAGCGCGCGGTTGTAGACGTAGCGGCACGAGCCCGCGAACCGGCGCATCATGCCGGAGCTTTCCGCGCATCCTGGTAAAATGCGCCCCCTCATGAATCTCGACCCCATCTTGAACCCCCTGAACGAGGCTCAGCGCGCCGCCGTCTCGGCGCCGCTCGTCCCGGTGCTGGTGCTGGCGGGCGCGGGCAGCGGCAAGACACGCGTGCTCACCCACCGCATCGCCTGGCTGATCCAGGCGGAGCATGCCTCTCCCTACTCCATCCTGGCCGTCACTTTCACCAACAAGGCGGCCGGCGAGATGCGCGGCCGGGTGGAGCAGATCCTCGGCGCTCCGCCCGGAGTGCTCTGGATCGGCACTTTCCATGGCATCGCCCACCGCCTGCTGCGCCTGCACTGGCGCGAGGCGGGGCTCCCCCAGGGGTTCCAGATCCTCGACTCGGACGACCAGCAGCGCCTGGTGAAGCGGATCATTCGGGCCAACGACCTCGACGAGTCCCGCTGGGAGCCGCGCGAGGTGCAGTGGTTCATCAACTCCAACAAGGACGAGGGCCGCCGGCCGAAGGACCTGAAGTCGGGCAACGATCCGACCCGCGCGCAGATGATCCGGCTCTATGGCCTTTACGAGGAGGCTTGCGCCCGCGCGGGCGTGGTCGACTTCGCCGAGCTGCTGCTGCGCGCCTATGAGCTCTGGCGCGACGGTCCGGAGCTGCTCGCGCACTACCGCCAGCGTTTCCGGCACGTGCTGGTGGATGAGTTTCAGGACACCAATTCCATCCAGTACGCCTGGCTGCGCCTCATCGCGGGCCCCGACGGCCACCCCTTCGCGGTGGGCGACGACGACCAATCGATCTACCGCTGGCGCGGCGCGCGCGTCGAGAACCTGCAGCAGTTCCGCCGCGACTACCCCACCGCAAAGCTGTACCGTCTGGAGCAGAATTACCGCTCCACGGCGGCGATCCTGGCCGCCGCCAACGGTCTCATCGGGCACAACTCCGGCCGCCTCGGCAAGACGCTGTGGACGAACGGGGAGCCGGGGCTGCCCATCCAACTCTATGCGGCGTTCAACGAGCGCGATGAGGCGGAGTTCGTCGCGCGCCGGGTCGCTGACTATGTGGCCGGCGGCAACCGCCGCGGCGACGTCGCGGTGCTGTACCGGTCCAACGCCCAGTCGCGTGCGTTCGAGGAAGCCTTCATCGCGGGGCGCATTCCGTACCGGGTCTACGGCGGCCTGAGGTTCTTCGAGCGCGCGGAGATCAAGGACTCGCTCGCGTACCTGCGGCTGCTGTCGAATCGCGACGACGACGCCGCCTACGAGCGTGTGGTCAATCTGCCGACGCGGGGCATCGGCGAGCGCACCATCGAGGGGCTGCGCGAGGAGGCGCGCAACGCCGGCATCTCGCTGTGGAAGGCGGCCACGGCCCGCAGCGATGCGCAGGGCGGCAGGACCGCGAACGCGCTGCGCGGCTTCCAGGACCTCATCGACAGGCTGGCGCGCGAGACCGCCGGCCTGGCCCTTCACGAGCAGATCGATCACGTGCTCAAGGAGAGCGGTCTCATCGAGCATCACGGCCGGGAGAAGGCTCAGGACTCCCCGCGCGAGGGCCGGGGTGAGATGGCCCGCAGCGAGGCGCGCCTGGAGAACCTCGCGGAGCTGGTCAGCGCCGCCCGCAGCTTCGGCACCGAGAGCACCGACCTCGAGCTGCCGCCGCTCGAGGCGTTCCTGGCTCACGCCGCGCTGGAATCCGGCGAGAGACAGTCCGACGCCGGCGAGGACGGCGTGCAGATGATGACGCTGCACATGGCAAAGGGGCTCGAATTCAGGTTCGTGTTCCTCTGCGGCATGGAGGAAGGGCTCTTCCCCCACAATCGCTGCATGTCGGATCTCGAGGCGCTGGAGGAAGAGCGCCGCCTCTGCTACGTCGGCATGACGCGCGCCATGAAGCATCTCTATCTCACCTACGCGGAGCAGCGCCGCGTGCACGGCATGGATACGCATCCGGCGCCTTCACGCTTCATCAAGGAAGTGCCCCAGGACATCGTCGCCGAAGTCAGGCCGCGGGTGCAGGTCGCCCGCGCCGTCACGGCCGCCCGGATGCGGCGCGAGCAGCCGGCCGCGCCCGCCATCCGATTCCGGTCCGAGGAGCCGCCGCCGCCCGGGATGCGGCTCGGAGCCCGGGTGCGGCACGGCAAGTTCGGCGAGGGCGTGGTGTTGAACGTCGAGGGCAGCGGCCCCCACGCGCGCGTGCAGGTGAGCTTCGAGCAGCAGGGCACGAAGTGGCTCATGATGCAATATGCCAACCTCGAACCCCTCTAGACCGAGAGCATGAAACAGGCCGCGAAATTGATAGGGCGCGTCGAAGCATGAAGATTCTCATTCTCGGCGCCGGCCAGGTCGGCCGCACCGTCGCCAGGCACCTCTCGCGGGAAGAAGCCAACGAAGTTACCGTCGTCGACGTCAGCGAGGACGTGCTGCGCGACCTCCAGGACCGCCTCGACGTCCATACGGTCGTCGGCAACGCCGCCCACCCGCCCGTGCTCGAGGCGGCCGGCGCCGCGGAGGCCGAGATCGTGGTCGCCCTCACCAACAGCGACGAAGTCAACATGATCGCGTGCGAGGTGGCGTTCACGCTGTTCCGCACCCCCACCAAGATCGCCCGCATCCGCGCGGCCGAGTACACCCAGCGGCCGGAGCTCTTCAGCGAGCAGGCGATCGCGGTCGATGTCTTCATCAGTCCGGAGCAGCTCGTCACGGAGTACATCACGCGCCTGATCCGCCACCCCGGCGCGCTGCAGGTGCTCGACTTCGCGGCCGGCAAGGTGCGCCTGGTGGGCGTCCGTGCCGTCAGCGGCGGCCTGCTGGTGGGACACTGCCTGCGGGAGCTGCCGGAGCATCTCGCCCGTATGGAGGCGCGCGTGGTCGCCATCTATCGCCGCGGCCGCAACGTGCCGCCCGAGGGATCGACCGTCATCGAGGAAGGCGACGAGGTGTTTTTCCTGGCGGCGAGCGATGACATCCGCCGGATGATCGGCGAGCTGCGCAAGGAGAACAACCGGGTGCGCCGGATCGTGATCGCGGGCGGCGGCAACATCGGCTTCCGGCTCGCCCGGTCGCTGGAGAAGACGAGCCAGGTGAAGCTCATCGAGCGGGACCCGCGCCGGGCCCGCTGGGTGTCGGAGCAGCTCGAGAACACCATCGTGCTCGGAGGCGATGCCGCGGACGAGGAGCTGCTGATCGAGGAGAACATCGATAGCGCGGATGTCTTCGCCGCCCTCACCAACTCGGAGGAGGCGAACATCCTCTCGGCCATGCTCGCCAAGCGGCTGGGCGCGCACAAGGTCATGGCGCTCATCAACAAGCCTTCCTACGCCGACCTCATCGAGAGCGGCAGCATCGATGTCGCCATCTCGCCGCAGAGCATCACCATCGGCTCGCTGCTCGCCCACGTGCGCCGCGGCGATGTGGTGCGCGTGCATTCGCTGCGCCGCGGCGCCGCCGAGGCCATCGAGGCGATCGCGCACGGAGATGAGCAGAGCTCACGCGTGGTGGGCAGGGCCGTGGGCGAGATCCCGCTTCCGGAAGGGGCATCCATCGGCGCCATCGTGCGCGGCGAGCAGGTGATCATGGCGCATCACGACACCTTCGTGCAGTCGGGCGATCACGTGATTCTCTTCCTGGCCGATCGCCGCCACATCGAGGCGGTGGAGCGACTCTTCACGCGCGCCATGCGCACGTGAGCCCGGTCTAGGCGCACAGTCGTTGCTCGGCATCGTCTATTTCCTCGGGCTCATTCTCTCCGCCTTCGGGCTGGCCTATCTGCTGCCGATCGGCTGCTCGCTCGCCACCGGTGATGGGCTCTGGCCGCAGTTCCTGCTGGCGGCCGGCATCACCGTCGCCGCCGGCGCCGCGCTCGCCGCGGCCACGTTCCGGTACCGCCGCGAGCTCAAGGCGCGCGACGGCTTCCTGCTGGTGACGCTCGGCTGGGTGCTCCTCGCCGCCTCCGCCACACTGCCGCTGCTCCTCACTCTCCCCGGGCTCAGCTTCACCCGCGCGTTCTTCGAGACGATGTCGGGGCTCACGACCACCGGCTCGACGGTGCTCGACGGGCTCGATGCGCTCCCGCCCTCGATCAACTTCTGGCGCCAGTCGCTCATCTGGCTGGGCGGTCTCGCCGTCATCGTGGTGGCGGTCGGGGTGACGCCGCTTCTCGGGGTGGGCGGGATGCAGCTCTCGAAACCCGAGGCGCCCGGTCCGGTCAAGGACGAGAAGCTTGCCCCGCGCATCACGGAGACCGCGCGCTCATTGTGGCTGGTCTATGCCCTGCTCACGCTCGGCGGCATTCTGGCGCTGCGGGTCTGCGGCATGACGTGGTTCGATGCGATCTGTCATGCGTTCTCCGCCGTCTCCTTGGGCGGCTTCTCGACCCACGACGCCAGTATCGGGTACTTCCACTCGGCGGCGGTCGAGTTCGTGCTCATCGTGCTGATGCTGATCTCCGCGCTCAACTTCGCGCGGCACTTCGCCGCACTGCGGCGGCTGTCGCTGAAGCCTTACCGCCACGACCCGGAGCTCAAGGCGATCGCCGTGCTGCTCGCCGCCAGCGTGGTGTTCATCGCGGGCCTCCTGACGTGGAACGGCGTCTACCCTACGTTCGACACTTCACTGCGTTATGCCGCATTCAACGTGGTGTCCATGGCCACGACCACGGGCTGGGTGACGGTGGGGAAGTCGGGTTTCGCGGGCTGGCCGGTGTTCGCTCCCATCTGGATGCTCTTTCTCTCCGGAATCACCTGCAGCACCGGCTCCGCCGGCAGCGGCACGAAGATGTTCCGCACGCTGGTGCTCGCGCGTCAGGCCGGGCGGGAGCTCAAGCTCCTCGTGCATCCGAGCGCCATGGCGCCGGTGCGCGTCGGCGGCAGGCCCGTGCCGGAGCGGGCGGCGGACGCGGTGCTGGCCTTCGTCTTCCTTTACTTCATGACGGTGTCGCTTCTCACCTTCGCGATGCTGCTCACGGGCATGCACTTCGGCGACTCCTTCCGGGTCGTGGTCGCCTCCATCAACAACACCGCTTACGGCCTGCCCGGTCATACCGTCTGGAACCTGCATGCGCTGACGCCGCCGCAGACCTGGATCTGCACGGCGGCGATGCTCCTCGGACGCCTGGAGATCTTCAGCGTGATCGTGCTCTTTACCAGGACGTTCTGGAGGAAGTAGCGGATCGCGCTCAGCTGTGGATGTAGGTCTCCAGCTGCTCGATCGTCTGCTGCTGCTCTTCGATGACGGCCTTCACCAGGTCCCCGATCGAGATCATGCCGACGACGCGCCTGCTTTCCAACACCGGCAGATGGCGGATACGCCGCTCCGTGACGACCCGCATGCAGTCCTGCACGGAGTCACCGAGTGACACGGTGATGACCTGGGCGGTCATGATCTGCCAGACGGGGGTCTCGGCCGATGAGCGGCCGAGCAGCACGACCTTGCGGGCGTAGTCGCGCTCCGAGACGATGCCGGCCAGCTCGGTGCCGCGCATCACCAGGAGCGCGCCCACGTGCCGGTCCGCCATCAGCCGGATCGCCTCGAGCACGGGATCCTCGGGCTCGACGCTGAAGAGCGCCCGACCCTTGCGGTCGAGCAGGTGACGCACGGTAATCATGGTCTGACCTCCACTGGCTCGAACAGGCCTGCGGCCGTTGGAGCGAGCGCGCCGAATGACCCTTCCCAACCCGCGGGCCTGCGCCCGCCGATCCATTCGCGTTCAATCGTCCGCAGGACAGCCTAGCGCTTCGCGGGAGCAACTTCCACTGTCAGGCTGACGGTGGCGTTTACGGCGATCGCCCCGGCCTCGATCGGGGTTCGGGGAGCCGCCGGGGCGGCCGCAAATCGTTCGGCCTGCAGGTAAATGGGGCGTGGCATGACAGCCGGGCTCTGCTCATCCACTCTCAGCACCCGGACGATTCTCAGGCCGAGGGCCTGCGCCAGCGCCTGGGCATCCTGCCGCGCGCTCACCGCCGCTTTGCGCAGCGCCTCGGTCCGCGGCGCCTGTTCATCGCGCACGGCGAAGCGGATGTCCCGTACGTTGTTGGATCCCTCCCGCGTTGCGGCATCGAGAACGGCGCCGATCGTGCGCAGGTCATCCAGCCTGACCCGCACCACGTTGCTCGCCGTATAGCCCACGATGGCGGGCGCGCCATGCGGCGGATAGCTGTAGTCGGGGCTGATGGAATATTCCGTGGTGGTGAGCTGCGCGCCTGGGCCCGCCGCGCGCTTCAGGGCACTGATCACCGTGGAGAGCTGCCGCGCATTGCGCGAGGCGGCCGTCTCGGACTTGCGCGCCCGGGTCGTCACGCCGATATCGATGTAGACTCGATCGGGCGTTTCCGACACCTTGGCCTCCGCCGTCACCTGGAGGGTGGCCGGCGGCGGCCCCGGCGGTACGGGCGCGGCCGCCTGCGCTTGTGCCCACGAGGAGGCGGCGATCAGCGCCGCGGCGAGGAGTATTCGCATGAGATTATTCTACACACCCGCATGGTGAAAATCGGACACGCCGTGACGCTTCCGAATCATCTCCGTGCGGCGCTGCAGGCCGTCCTCGGGGAGGCGGTGTCCCAGGTTCGCATCGTGGAGTACTCGCTGTACGCACGCCTGCACCCGCGCGCCATCGCCACGACGCGGCGCCGGCGCATCTACCTGCGCGGCTCTTCCCGGGAGCTGTTCGAGAATCCCTGGCTGATGTTGCACGAGTACTGTCATGTGCTCAAACAATGGGAGCCGGGCGATCTGACCGTCGCACGGTATTGCCTCGAGTGGCTGCGCCGCGGCTACTGGAACAACCGCTTCGAGGTCGAGGCCCGCGCTTTCGCGGACAGACATTGTGAAGCGCTGCAAGCGGATCTTGACGGGTTCGCCAGGGGGCGAGCCCCGCGCGAACAGCGGCGCCGCGCGCCGCGCACTCTGCCGGGGCAGCGGCGATAGCCGAACGCCGCACGCACCCGGTCGAGGTCACGCACGGCGAGGCTGGTGGTGGAGAGCCGAAAGCATGCGCGCGCAGCATTTTCAGGGAGCGCTGCGGCCGCAGCGCGCCTAGATCAGCGTCAGCTCCGGCGCAGCTCGCAGGGACAGGGCGCGAGAGGGCCGGCTGCCAGGGCGGCGCGGCCGGCAGCCGGGAGTGCGGCGGCCAGACAGGAGAGCCGCAATGCCGTGCGCAGGCTCACTCGAGCGGGAGGCTAAGGCATGAGCCGTGGCAAAGGCTTCCCTGGAGAGCCCCCGAGCCCTCTACAATATTGTCGATGCGCTTTTCCCAACCTTTCGACGTGGTCGTCATCGGCGGCGGTCATGCCGGCACGGAAGCCGCCCTGGCGTCCGCGCGCATGGGTGCGCGCACATTGCTCCTCACCCAGAGCATCGAGACGCTGGGTCAGATGAGCTGCAATCCCGCCGTGGGCGGCATCGGCAAGGGACATCTGGTGCGCGAGATCGACGCGCTCGGCGGCGCCATGGCGCGCGCCACGGACCGCGCGGGCATCCAGTTTCGGACCCTGAACGGCAGCAAGGGTCCCGCGGTGCGCGCCACGCGCGCCCAGGCGGACCGCCAGCTCTACCGCAAAGCGATCCGCGCGCTGCTCGAGGCCGAGCCGCATTTGTCGATCTTCCAGCAGGAGGCGGCTGACCTCCTGGTCGAGGGCGAGACGGTCAAGGGCGTCGTCACGGTGACCGGCATTGCCTTCGAGGCGCCGGCGGTCGTGCTCACCGTGGGCACCTTCCTCGGCGGGCGAATTCACGTGGGTCTCGATCACTACCAGGGCGGCCGCGCCGGCGATCCGCCGTCGAACCGATTGGCGAGCCGTCTGCGGGAGCTGCCGCTGCGGGTCGGGCGCCTCAAGACCGGCACACCGCCGCGGTTGGACGGCCGGACGCTCGATTTCTCGGTCATGACCCGCCAGACCAGCGACGCCCCGTTGCCGGTGTTTTCGTTTCTGGGGCGAGCCGCAGAGCACCCTGAACAGATCGATTGTTTCATTACGCATACCAACGAGCGAACTCACGACATCATCCGCCGGGCTGCGGACCGCTCTCCGATGTTTACGGGCGTGATCGAGGGAGTGGGTCCCCGCTACTGTCCTTCCGTGGAAGACAAGGTTTTTCGCTTCGCGGACAAGACCTCGCATCAGATCTTCGTCGAGCCCGAGGGTCTGGAGACCCATGAGATCTACCCCAACGGCATTTCGACCAGCCTGCCGTTCGACGTCCAGCTCGAGCTCGTGCACAGCATTCCAGGGTTCGAGAGGGCGCACCTGACGAGGCCCGGGTATGCGATCGAGTACGACTACTTCGATCCGCGCGACCTGCACCCCTCACTCGAAACCCGGGAGCTGCACGGCCTCTTCTTCGCCGGGCAGATCAACGGCACGACCGGCTACGAGGAGGCTGCGGCGCAGGGCATCGTGGCGGGCATCAGCGCGGCGCTCGGCTGGCGCGGGCAAGATCCCTGGGTGCCAAAGCGCAGTGACGCCTACCTCGGCGTGCTCATCGACGACCTGACGGCCCGGGGAACCCGGGAGCCGTACCGCATGTTCACCAGCCGCGCGGAGCATCGCCTGCTGCTGCGCGAGGACAATGCCGATCTGCGCCTGACGCCGGTGGGCCGCGAGCTCGGCCTCGTGGACGATGAGCGTTGGCGGCTTTTCGAGGCGAGGCAGCGCCTGTCGGACGAGGAGACGGCCCGCCTGCGGAGCGTGCGCGTGCGCCCCGGCGAGGTCCCGGAGGAATGGTCGCAGCGAGTGCTCGCGGGACCGCTGGCGCGCGATACATCGGCATTCGAGCTGCTGCGCCGCCCGGAAGTGAGTTACGACACCCTGCTCGAAGTGGCAGGCACGCCGGACTGGCTGGCGGGTACGCCCGAGCCGGACGACCGAGTGCCGCCCCAGGTGCGCATAGAGGTCGAGGCCCGCGCGAAGTACGCCGGCTACATAGAGCGCCAGCGCGAGGAGATCGAGCGACAGCGCCGCAACGAGGAGACGAAGCTGCCCGAGGACACCGACTACCACCAGGTGGCAGGACTCTCGCACGAGGTGCGCGGCCTCCTTGCGGAGTATCGCCCGGCCACGGTCGGGCAGGCCGGCCGTGTCCCGGGCGTGACACCGGCCGCGGTCACGCTGTTGCTGGTGCACCTGAAGAAGCGCAGCCTGGCGGCCGAGCGCGCCCGCACCGCATGACCGCTTTCCTGGCACAGCTCACCGGGTCCTGGGCGCGCAGCAACTCGCTGGTCTGCGTCGGCCTCGACCCGGAGATCGAGCGCTTCCCCCCGCAGATCGCCGATCACCCCTCGCCGATCTTCCAGTTCAACAAGGCCATCGTCGATGCCACGGCGGATCTGGTCTGCGCGTACAAGCCGCAATTCGCGCATTACGCGGCCTACGAGGCCGAGGATCAGCTCGAGCGCACCATCGAATACATTCATCGCACCTACCCCGGCGTGCCGGTGATTCTCGATTCCAAGCGGGGCGACATCGGCAACACCGCGGAGCGCTACGCGATCGAGGCCTTCGAGCGCTACGGAGCCGATGCCGTCACCGTGAATCCCTACCTCGGCGGCGATTCGCTCGAGCCGTTCCTGCGGCGCGAGGATCGCGGCGTCGTGGTGCTCTGCCGCACTTCCAACCCCGGCGCCCGCGACTTGCAGGACCTCACGGTCGGCTCGGACGGCCGGCGCCTCTATCACGTCGTCGCGCAGATGGCGGCCACCCGGTGGAATACCCGCGGCAACTGTCTGCTGGTCGTGGGCGCCACCTACCCGCGGGAGCTGGCCGAGATCCGGCAGATCATCGGCGAGATGCCGCTGCTCGTGCCCGGCGTCGGCGCGCAGGGAGGCGATGTCGCCGAGGTGGTGCGCAACGGCCAGACTGCCGCCGGTACGGGACTGCTCGTCAGTTCCTCGCGAAGCATTCTCTACGCTTCCGCGGGAGAAGACTTCGCTGCCGCGGCCCGGGCGGCGGCGCTCTCGCTGCGGGATGAGATCAATGCCCATCGCTCGGCCGCCGCGTAGCCGAACCTGATGCGAAGGCTCACACCCGCGCTGCTGGTTGGCCTGGCGGCGGTCGCGGCGGTCGGCGGCTGCTCGCACTCGCCGAACGGCGCCTCGCGGGGCGCCAAGGCGCACCCGGCCGCGATTCTGCTGCGCGGCCTCGGGGCGGAGCCCGACTCTCTCGATCCGCAGAAGGCGCGCTCCGTCGAGGCGCAGCGGGTGCTGCGGGACATCTGCGAGGGACTCACCACGCTCGACAAGTCGGGCGGCGTGGCTCCCGGCATCGCAAAGCAGTGGCAGGTCAGTGCGGACGGCAAGACCTACACCTTCACCCTGCGGCATGACGCCCGATGGTCCAACGGGCAGCCCGTCGTCGGCGCGGATTTCGTGGCTGGCCTGCGCCGCCTGGTCGATCCGGCGACCGGCTCGCAATATGCGGAGGTCGTCAACGCCATCGTCAACGCCAGTGACATCGTCGCGGGACACAAGCCTCCCGAGAGCCTCGGTGTGTCAGCTCCGGGTCCCTACACGGTCATCGTGCGGCTGCGCAATCCGGCGCCGTACCTGCCAGCGCTGCTGGCGCATCCCAGCACCTGCCCCGTGGAGCCTGTCACCCTGGCCAACGACAGGGAGGCGTACGCGCGTCCAGGCAACCTCCCATCCGACGGCGCTTTCATATTGTCGCAGTGGGTCCACGGGTCCTACATCTACCTGAGGAGGAACCGGTACTACTGGGACAACAGCGCCACGCGCCTGGATGGGGTGAAGTATGTGATCTCCTCCGACGAGAATTCAGAGCTGACGCTCTATCGTGCCGGGCAGCTCGACATCACCGACGTGATCCCGCGTGCGCAGTACGGCTGGATCCGCTCGCATCTTGGAAACCAGCTGCACATCACGCCGGAGCTCGGTGTCTATTTCTACGGCTTCAATCTGCAGCGCGCGCCGTTCAAGGACGACGCGAAGCTGCGCCGCGCGCTCTCCATGGTGGTCGACCGCGACAAGCTCGTGCACCTCGTGCTGCGCACCGGGGAGCTGCCAGCCTACGGCTGGGTGCCTCCGGGCGTGGCGGACTACGCGCCGCAATCGCCGTCCTGGCGCCGGCTTGCCATGGCCCAGCGCATCGCCGAGGCGCGGCGGCTTTACGCCGAAGCCGGCTACTCCGCGGCGCGGCCGCTGCGCTTCGTGTTGCGGTACAACACGGGCGAGGTGCATTCGGAGCTGGCGATCGCGATCGCCTCCATGTGGCGTCAGGCGCTCGGGGCGCGGGTGACCCTCAGGTCGGAGGGTTTCACGTCCCTGCTGCAGGACATCAACCGGGGCAACGTGCAGATGTTTCGCTCCAGCTGGATCGGCGATTACAACGACGCCTACGGCTTCGCCCAGTACTTCAAGAGCGACTTCGGCATCAACCTCACCCACTACGACAACCCCGCCTACGACGCCCTGCTCGACCGCGCCGCCGCCGAGGTCGACCCCGCGAAGCGCCGCGCGCTTCTCGAGCAGGCGGAGCGGGTGATGCTGCACGATGCGCCGGTGATCCCGATCTACTTCTACGCGAGCAAGCACCTCGTCAAGCCGCGCGTCACGGGCTGGTACAACAACATCATGAACGTCACGTACAGCAGGTACCTGGGCCTGCGGGGCGTCTCGCGGTGAGATAGAGCGCTGGATCCGGGCATTGCGCTGCGCAGTCCCTGCTCCGCGCAAGCCCGGGTGTCCATCCATGGTCACCCGTGCGACGCATGCGTCGCACCCTGCCCGGCCCAGCGCAGCAACGGCATGGATCCGCCGCGGCGGCTCAGATCTCCGCCACCGTCGAATGCTCCCCGCTCGGTACGCCGGATCGCCCCTTGAACACGACGAGCAGCGGGATCACCGCCAGGGTCGCGATCATCAGGAACTTGTAGTCATCGTTGTAGGCGATGATCTGCGCCTGCCGGGTAATCAGGGCATCGAGCGCGGCGCGGCCGGTGGCGGTCAGGGGATTCAGGGCCTGGGCGACGATGGGGTTTTGGAACCGCGGGTTGGCGGCCGTGACATACTGCGTGATGTCCGCGTGGTTGGCCTGGGTGGCGCGCGCCAGGAGCGCGCCCACGATGGAGATGCCGACGCTGGAGCCGACGTTGCGCGCCAGGTTGTAGAAGCCAGCGCCTTCAGGTCGGACGCCGGGCGGCAGCGTCGAGAGCGACACCACGCTGAGCGGCGTGAAGAGAAATCCCAGGCCCACGCCCTGGATGATGCCGATCCAGATGACGGTCCAGCTCGATACTTCCGGCGTCCAGCCGGTCATCAGGTAGAAGGACCACGCCGAGAGGCCCAGGCCAATCCCCAGGAGCAGGCGTGTGTCGGCGCGGCCGATCAGCTTGCCGACGACCATCATGGCCGCCATGGTGCCGAAGCCTCTCGGGCCCATGACGAAGCCGGCCGTGATGACCGGGTAATTCATCAGGTCCTGCAGGTAAGGCGGCTGCAGCGCGAGCGAGGCGTAGAACGTCAGCCCCACGATCGCGACGAAAATCACCCCGGCGGTGAAGTTGCGGTCGCGGAAGAGCGCGGGCCTCAGGAAGGGCTCGCGCGCCGTGAAGGTGTGCACCAGGAAGACGTAGAACGCCGAGCCTGCGATGATCGCCTCGATGACGATCTGCTTCGAGCCCAGCCAGTCGAGCTCCTGGCCCCGATCGAGCATCATCTGCAGCGCCGCGATGGCGATGCTGAGGCTCACGAATCCAGTCCAGTCGAGCCGGGCGTCGCTGCGCCGCCGCCCCTCGGGAAGGAACACGGTCATGCCGATGAAGGCGAGCACGCCGATCGGCAGGTTGATGTAGAACACGTACCGCCAGCTGTAGTCCTGGGTCAGCCAGCCGCCGAGGACCGGCCCCAGGATGGGGGCCGCCATGACCGCCATGCCCCACGCCGCCATCGCCGAGCCCTGCCGCTCGGGCGGATTGATGTTGAGGAGCACGGTCTGCGACAGCGGCACCAGGGCCGCACCGAAGAGGCCCTGCGCCCAGCGGAAGATCACGATCTCCGTCACCGACTGCGCCATGCCGCACAGCATGGAGGCCACGGTGAAGCCGATGACGGAGATGATGAAGAGTCTTTTGAGGCCCAGGCGCGCCGTCAGGAAGCCGGTGAGCGGGGTCGCGATCGCCGCGGCCACGATGTAGGAGGTGAGCACCCAGTCGATCTGGTCCTGGCTCGCCGCGAGGCTCCCCTGCATGTGCGGCAGCGCCACATTGGCGATCGTCGTATCGAGCGACTGCATGAGGGTCGCCAGCATCACGCACATCGTGATGCCGCCGCGGTTTGGAGTGCTCGGGCTCAGCTCCTCGTCCATCGCTCCCTCTTGACAGGCGCTGGATCCGGGCTCGTGCCCGGCCCAGCGCTGCGCAGTCCTGCTTCGCGCACGTCCCGGGTCCCACCGGGCCGGCCTCGGGTGTCCATCCGCGGACGCCCGCGCGGCGCAGCGAAGCGATGCTTCGCTGGAAGGCACCGCCTCGCCCCTGTGCCTGGGGCATGCGCTCGTACTTCGTGATTCGGGATCGACATGAGTCGATGGGCTAGAAGAGGGACCAGCCGCGCGCATGGCCGGTGTCGATGCTGACCTCCGCGCTCATCCCGGCGCGCAGCGGCGGCAGGCTGCGATCGCTCGTGTCGATGGCGATGCGCACGGGAATGCGCTGCACCACCTTCACCCAGTTGCCGCTCGTGTTCTGGGCCGGCAGGAGCGAGAACTGCTGCGCCGCCGCCGGGCTGATGCTCGCGACGGTGCCGTGCCAGGTCTCCCCGGGATAGGTGTCGACCGTCACGGTGACGGCCTGTCCGGGCCGCACGTAGGTGAGCGCGGTCTCCTTCGGGTTGGCGCGCACCCACACGTGGTCGGTGTCGATGAGGTAGAACGCGGTGATGGAAGCCCCGAGATAACTGCCCGGCTGGATGGAGGGCACGCTGGTCACAATGCCGTCGAACGCCGCCCGCACGACGGTGTGGGCCAGCTCGCGCGCGGCCTCGTTGCGTGCGGCCAGTGCGCTCTGGTATTGCGGATACTGCTCGACCGGACCGGTCGGATGACCGTTGAGGTTGGCGCCGATGCCCGCGAGCTGCTCGTTGAGCGAGGCCACCGTCTGTTGGGCGCTTTCGAGGTCCCGGTGCGCGGTGTCGTAGCCGGTGCGCGAGACGATGTTCACCCGCGCGAGATTGGTGGCGCGGTGAAATTGCACCTGGCTGTAGCCCAGGTTGTACTTCGCCTGCGCGATCTGGGTCTGCATCTGCCGGTAGCTCGCCTGCATCGCGAGCAGGTTGTCGCGCACGGCGACCAGCTGCGCGGTGGCGCGATCCAGGGCGTAACGGTACTGCCGGTGCCGCAGCGTGTAGAGAATCTGGCCGCGCGTGACGGGTTGATTCTCCCGGACGTATACGCGCCCGACGATCCCGGAAACGTCCGTGGAAACGCCGACTGTGTTGGCTTCGACGTACGCGTTGTCGGTGGCGACGGTTCCTCCCCCGAGGGCGTAGATGACGAACCCGATGATCAGGATCAGCGGCAACAGCACGAAGAGCACGACACGCAAGCGGTGCCGGGAGGACGGCAGGGGCGCGCGCGACGGTGGCGGCGTGGCGGACGGGGCATGCACCACAGGCCCACGGCCGGGATCCGAGGTCATCGTGGCAGCCGCGGGCTGCGCCAGCTCGGCGCCGGAATGAGCGGCCGCCGGGCTCTGCGCCAGCAAGGCGGCGAAGTGCTCATCGTCGATGACGTTCCGACATACCAACAGGCTGCAGCGGATGTGGTCGCTCAGGTAGGCTCCCGTCGCCCCCGACCACCAGCGCCCGAGCGCACTCAGGCGGCGATGGCCGACCACGACCAGATCGGCGTTCACCTGCTCGGCGTAGGCGGCGATCTCTCGTGCCGGCTCGCCGATGACGAGCTTGCCCGTGGCCTGGAAGCCAAGTGCCGTGAGCCGTGCCATGCCGTCCTGCAGCACGCGCTCGTATTCCACCCGCTGCTGGGCGATGCCGCCGCCGCCGACTCCCTCGCCCAGCTTCGCGCCCGCCGTCTCGGGGATGACCGAGAGCACGAACACCTGCGCGCCGTGCCGCCTCGCCAACAGCGCCCCTTCGCGCAACGCGGTACGTCCCTCTATGGAGCCGTCGTAGGCCAGGAGAATTCGCTGGTACACGGAGATGCCTTTCTGGAGGCCGCAGTCGAGGGCGACCGAGGCCCGCAAGCTTTGCCGGGGGGCCGCGCCCGCAATGGACGGGCCCGGCAGGGCCGTATGATAGCGGGATCGCCCCCGGGATCCGCACAAGCTCGGGGAAGAGCCGGCGCCAGCCGCTACTTGCCGATGCAGAAGCTGCCGAAGATCCGGCCCAGGAGGTCCTCGCTGGTGAAGTCCCCGGTGATCTCGTTGAGCGCCTGACTGGCCCCGCGCAGCTCCTCGGCGACCAGCTCGCCGGCGCGGCTCTCGCGCAGCCGCCGCTGCGCCTCCGCTATCTGCCGCCGCGCACGATCGAGCGCATCGATATGCCGCTGCCGGGCGGAAATGGTTCCGGCATCGACCGTCTGATATCCCATGCACGACTTCAGGTGGGCGCGCAGCGTGTCCAGCCCCTGCCCGGTGAGGGCTGACAGAGCCACCCGCGGCGGACCCGCCAGGGTGTCGGCGACCGGAAGTCCCCGGGTCAGGTCGCACTTGTTGAGCACCAACGTCACGGGGACCTCGGGCGGCAATCGGTCTTTTTCCTCGCCGTACGCCGCCGCGCCGGGATCCTCGGCGGCATCGACGACGAAGAGCACGCGATCCGCGCGCCGCATCTCCTCATGCGCCCGCCGGATGCCTTCCGCTTCTACGACATCCGCATCCTGCCGCAATCCGGCAGTGTCGAGCACGTGCAGAGGCATCCCGTCGATGTCGATCCGCTCACGGACGATGTCCCGCGTCGTCCCTGGGATGGGCGTCACGATGGCCGCGTCGTATCCGGCGAGGCGGTTGAGCAGGCTCGACTTGCCCGCGTTGGGCCTGCCCGCGATCACGACCGTCATGCCCTCGCGCAGCAACCGGCCCTGCCGCGCGCTCTGCTCGACGGCGGTGAAGTGCGTGTGCACCGCCTGGAAGCGCTCCTCGAGCTCCCGGTCGGCGAGGAAATCGATCTCTTCCTCCGGAAAATCGATGGCCGCCTCGACGTAAGTGCGCAGGTCGATCACCGCCTCGGTGAGCCCACGCACCATCGCGGAGAACTCTCCCTGGAGCGAGCGCATGGCCGCACGTGCCGCCTCGCGCGAGCCGGCATCGATGAGATCGGCAATCGCCTCGGCCTGCGTGAGATCCAGCTTGTTGTTGAGGAAGGCGCGCTGCGTGAACTCGCCCGGCAGGGCTCTTCTGCCACCCAGCTCCACCACCCGGGCCACCAGCGCCTCGAGCACCAGCGGTCCGCCGTGGCCATGCAGCTCCAGGATGTGCTCGCCGGTATAGGAGTGCGGCCCGGGAAAGAAGAGGGCGAGACCGGCGTCGATCGGCTCCTGCGCGGCATCGAGAAAGCGGGCGAATCCGGCCCGGCGCGGCAACGGCAGCTCCCCGAGCAGCACAGCGGCGATCTCGGGTGCCCGTGGGCCCGATACCCGTACGATCCCGATCCCGCCCCTTCCGGGCGGGGTGGCCGCCGCCACGATGGTATCCGTGCGGCTCATGTTCGTGAGGCTACCGCCGCCTTGGCGCCGGTTGAAGAGCCGGGCCAGCCGTCCGTCGACGACTCCGTCGCAAGCCTCTCAACCGTTCCACTGATGGAGCAGCCGTGTCACTTGGCTTTCAAGCGCTGGATCCGGACATCCTGCCCGGCCCAGCGTCCGTGGAGGGAATAAATGTGGCGTTTCGCTCATCGTCCGCCGCCTGCGGCGCCCCGGGCCGTCCTGTGCCTGTGCCCGAGCGGGCTCGGGAGCGTCAGGCCTTCTGGGGCGCCGTACCGACGCCCAGCCGTCGATTGATGTTCCACTGCTGGGCAACCCCGAGAATGGTATTCGTGACGTAGTACAGCACGAGGCCCGCGGGAAAGAACGCGAACATCGCCGACATGACGATCGGCATGATCATCATGACCTTCGCCTGCGTGGGGTCGGGCGAGGTGGGATTGAGCTTGTACTGCACGAACATGGCCACCGCCATGATGGCCGGCAGGATGAAGTAGGGATCGCGCGCCGACAGATCGTGGATCCACAGCACGAACGGCGCCTGGCGCATCTCGGCGCTGTAGAGGAGCACCCAGTAGAAGGCGAGGAACACCGGGATCTGCACGATCATCGGCAGGCAGCCCGAGACCGGGTTCACCTTCTCGCGCTTGTAGACTTCCATCATGGCTCGGCCGAGCTTCTCCTTGTCGTCCTTGTAGGTCTCCTGGATGTTCTTGATCCGGGGCCCCAGCGCTTTCATCTTCGCCATCGAGCGCCCGCTCGCTTCCGACAGCGGGTAGAGCACGAGCTTGAGCAGGAACGTGACCGCGATGATCGCGACGCCCCAATTGCCGGTGATCGAGTGAACCTTGCTGAGCAGCCAGAAGAGCGGCCCGGCGAGAATGGTCAATATGCCGTAGCCGACGACGTAAGTAAGGCTTGGCTCGATCTTCGCGAGCTGGGCGTGCAGCATCGGCCCGACGAAGAGCGTCTGGCGGATCGTTGCCGTGTCGCCGGGCGCGATCGTCTGCTGGGGACCCATGGCCGTCAGGAGGTAGTAGGACCCCGAGACCTCGGACGTGAAGCGGTAAGGCGCGCCCTTGGGCGGCACGACGGCGCTCACGAAATCATCCTGCGTGGCGGCGATCCAACCGTCGGTCACCATCCTGGAGTAGTGCTGATACTCGGTCTTCGAAGGATGGAGCACCACGTATTTCTTGCCGTTCCAGATCGCGGGGCCGTGATACGCGTAGGTGTTGGGATGGAAGTAGCTTCGGCCGGTACGGGGATCGTCGCGATAGAGCTGCGCGTAGGGCGAAGCCTGCCATGCTCCCGTGCCGTGGTTCTGGATGGAGTACTCGAGGCTGATGCCGTAGGAGCCCTTGGTGAAAACGTATGTCTTCGTGACCGTGATGCCGCCACTGCTCCAGGTGAGCGGCACGCGCAGCTGCTGCGCGCCGTCCATCTCGTAGCGCTGCTGCGGCGCCGTGTAGGTCGCGGTGTGATTGGGGTACGGACTGCCGCCGGGGCCCGTGAGACCGCTCTGCAACAGATACACGCTCTGCGGGCCGGCGTCGTTCTCGAGCTCGACGCGGGGCGGCTTGCCCTTGACCTGCGCGTATTTGAGCAGCCGCACCTGCTCCAACGTGCCGCCCCGGGTACTGATGGCGATGTCGTAAACATCGGTGCGAACGTGGATCAGCGGCGCGGCTGCGGATGCCGCAGGCGTCACGGCGGGAATGCCCGCGGCAGCGGGCGCGGGAGGCGGTGGCGCGGGTGTCGCAGCGGCTGGCTGGCTGGCTGCCGTGGCGGGCGGCTGCGTGTCGGGAATGCTGTTGGCCAGCGAGCCGGGGTGTCCGGCTGCTGTTTGGCTCGAGGCCGCGGGCGCGGCGTTGGGCGGGAACTCGGTCTGCCAGGCCCGGTAGTTGAGCCACAGGACCGCGGCGAGCGCGAGCCAGAGGTAGAAGCGCAGATTGTTATTCATGAAGGTGGCCAGAAGAGCGCGGATTGCCGCCGGCAGGCACTGGGTCGAAGCCGCCGGGGTGCCAGGGATGGCAGCGCCCGATGCGCTTGAGGCCGAGCCAGCCGCCCCGCAGCAGGCCGAACCGGCTGACGGCCTCGAGAGTGTACTGCGAGCACGAGGGGTGGAATCGGCAGCAGGGGCCGAGGAAAGGGCTGATCGTCCACTGGTAGCAGCGGATCAGCAGGATGGCGAGGAGGCGCATCGCTCAATCACCTTCTTCCACAGGCCAACCAGGCTGGCGTGCAGTTCCGTGCCTGCCACTGCGCGTGCCTTCGGCCTCGCGCTCACGACGAGATCGACAGACGGAAGCGCTTCCTGGTGCAGTCGGAACGATTCCCGGACTATGCGGCGGATGCGGTTGCGCTCCACTGCATTGCCCGCCGTGCGGACGGCAACCGCCATGCCGAGGCGCGCGCCCTTCTTGTCGTTGCTGATAGCCGTCACCCCGAAGAATCCGTTGCCTAAGCGCCAGCCGCGCGCATACGCGGCGTCGAACTCCGACTTGCGCAGCATGCGCTTGTGCGCCGGGAAACCGAGCCGGTGCATAGTCTATAAGCTGAAGCCGGCCGTGGAGCCGATTCAGCAGACCTCCGCCGGCCCATGCGCGCAGCGTAAGGCCGAAAGTGGCAACCTTGAAGTCGGAGCCTTCTTCGGAGCCTGTTAAGGGATCAGCTTGCGCCGGCCCTTGGCGCGGCGGCGGGCCAGCACTTTACGACCGTTCTGGGTCGCCATGCGCGCTCGGAACCCGTGCGTACGCTTTCGGCGCAGCTTGCTCGGCTGGTAGGTACGCTTCATACCGAAGGCTCCCGGGGATCCGTGGGTTCCAAAAAAGGGGCGGCAAGGCTAAGCCGTTGAGTGCCAAGGTGTCAATATTTATTCGGCGGATCTTTCGCGGCCCCGCGGATTCGGATGCGGCGCCGCGGGCAGCGCAACACCTTCAGCGCTGACGCTCTAGGGTATAGACTCCGCAGCCCTTTCCCCGTCGAATTGGTCGCGGAGGCTTGCCGCGTGGAAGCATCGCTTTGGGCTCGGTGTAAATGTGCTTTGGAGACCGAGCTCCCGGAGCCCCAGTTCAATACCTGGGTGCGGCCTCTTCAAGCGGTGGAAGGTGCCGGCGCGCTCAAGCTCCTCGCACCCAACCGTTTCGCGGTCGAGTGGATCAACGAGCACCTGCTGCCGCGCATCGGGGAGCTGCTGCGCGCGGAAAGCACTGGCGATGCGCCCATCGTCACGGTCGAGGTCGGCTCGCGCCCCGCATCGCGCGCCGCCGTGGCACCAGTGGCGCCGCCGGGCGCCTCCCTGCCGCTCCAGCGGCCTCGCCGGGCGGAGGGCCTCGTGGTGGGCGCGCGCATCAATGCGGACTCCACCTTCGGCACCTTCGTCGAGGGCAAAAGCAACCAGCTCGCCAAGGCCGCATCTTTGCAGGTGGCTGAAAACCCGGGCCGTGCCTATAACCCGCTGTTTCTCTACGGCGGTGTTGGGCTCGGCAAGACGCACCTGATGCATGCCATCGCGCACCTCATCAAGGAGCGGGATGGCGAAGCGCGCATCGCCTACGTTCACTCGGAGCGATTCGTTGGCGACATGGTGCGTGCGCTGCAGCACAACACCATGAACGAGTTCAAGACGGCCTATCGCTCGCTCGATGCGCTGCTCATCGACGACATCCAGTTCTTCGCCGGCAAGGAGCGCTCGCAGGAGGAGTTCTTCCACACCTTCAACGAGCTGCTCGAGGGCCAGCACCAGGTCATCCTCAGCTGCGACCGTTACCCGAAGGAGGTCGATGGGCTGGAGGAGCGCCTGAAGTCGCGTTTCGGATGGGGATTGACGGTGGCCATCGAGCCGCCGGAGCTCGAGACCTGCGTCGCCATCCTGATGACCAAGGCGCAGCACGCGGGCTCCCATCTGCCGGAGGAGGTGGCATTCTTCATCGCCAAGCGCATCCGCTCCAATGTACGCGAGCTCGAAGGCGCGCTGCGGCGCGTGATCGCCAACTCACGTTTCACCGGGCATGCCATCACCCTGGACTTCACCCGCGAGGCGTTGAAGGACCTGCTGTCCCTGCAGGCGAAGCTCGTCACCATCGAGAACATCCAGAAGACGGTGGCGGACTACTACAAGGTCCGCATGGCGGACCTGCTCTCCAAGCGGCGCAGCCGCTCGGTGGCACGGCCGCGCCAGGTCGCCATGGCGCTCTCCAAGGAGCTCACCAGCCACAGTCTGCCGGAGATCGGTGACGCCTTCGGCGGTCGCGACCACACGACGGTGCTGCATGCCTGCAAGCGGATCAAGGAGCTGCGCGGCTCCGAGGTCCGCATCAGCGAGGACTACTCAAACCTGTTGAGAACCCTGACGGGTTGATGGGGAAAAGCCTGTGGATTTTCTGTGAGCGTCCGAGGGGGTAAAGTTACGCACAGGGCGCGCACAGTTGCCGCGCAGGTGGTGCCACAAGGCTTGGGGCGGGATGGACGGGCCAAGCTGTTGATCCTGTGGGGCGGAAACGGTTGTTCCCGCTATCCCCAGGCTCTATAGCTACTACAATCTGATCTCTAAGATTCTCAAGAAAGAATATAGATATGAAGCTGACGGCGACGCGCGAGGATCTTCTCGCTCCCTTGCAAAGCGTGATCGGCGTGGTCGAGCGGCGGCAGACGATGCCGGTCCTCGCGAACGTATTGCTGTCGGCACGCGACAATCGGCTGGCCATCACGGGGACGGATCTCGAAGTCGAGCTCGTCGCCGCGAAGAAGGTCGGGGTCGAGCAGCC
This sequence comes from Pseudomonadota bacterium, assembly GCA_019352035.1. Taxonomy (GTDB): domain Bacteria; phylum Pseudomonadota; class Gammaproteobacteria; order Steroidobacterales; family Steroidobacteraceae; genus 13-2-20CM-66-19. Next base: position 34,182 of record JABBNZ010000006.1, read on the forward strand.
GGGCGACGTGACGGTCCCGGGACGCAAGCTCCTCGACATCTTCAAGGCACTGCCGGACGGCGTGAACATCACGCTGAGCACGGAAGGGGAACGTGTGATCGTGCGGGCGGGCCGCAGCCGTTTCACGCTGTCCACCCTGCCGGCGGCGGAGTTTCCGGTGCTCGAGGAGATCAACGCGGCACAGACGCTCTGCGTGGCGCAGGGAGAATTCCGGCGGCTCATCGACAAGACGCACTTCTCGATGGCCCAGCAGGACGTCCGCTATTACCTCAACGGCCTTTTGCTGGAGACGCAGGAGAGCGTGCTGCGCGCCGTGGCGACGGATGGCCACCGCCTGGCGGTGTCGGAGATGGCGCTGTCCTCCCCGGCGAAGCCTGGACAAGTGATCCTGCCGCGCAAGGGCGTGCTCGAGCTGCAGCGTATCCTGGGTACCGAGGGGGAGATCGAGCTGGCGATCGGCACCAATCACGTTCGCGCCCAAGTGGGTGACATTCGATTCAGTTCGAAGCTGATCGATGGCCGTTTCCCGGAGTACGGACGGGTCATCCCGAGCAATCCGAGCAAGCGGGTCGAGGCGGATCGGGAGCTTCTGCGGCACGCATTGCAGCGCACGGCAATTCTGTCGAACGAGAAGTACCGGGGGGTCCGGTTGGGAGTGAAGACGGACCTGCTCACAATCCAGGCCCACAATCCTGAGCAGGAGGAGGCTGAGGATCAGGTGGAGGTCGTCTACGCGGGGGACGAGGTGGAGATTGGCTTCAACGTCAATTACCTGCTGGATGCATTGAGCGCGATCGAGGGAGATAAGGTCGAGATCGGGCTTACGGATGCCAATAGCAGCTGCTTGATTCACGCGCCGGGGCTGACGCAGACCCGGTACGTGGTCATGCCGATGAGGTTGTAACCGCATATCGTCCCGATTCGGTACGATGGGTCAGGGAGCGACTGCACGATGAGCCCTGGCCGCATTACCATCAGGCACTCCGCTCCGTACCTTCCGTGGTGGTAAGTCGCCTGGCCCGCGCGGTCCGGCGCGGGCGGCCGCCGCATGCGGCGGCCCCTGCAGGCCAGCGGATCGCGTTTTTGCCTCCCGCGGTCCTGTTCGGGACAAAAAGTCGTGGTGCAACTGAGCTGCCGGGATCAGTGAGCGGCCGGGGAGGCCGATAGCCGTATCCATGCATCTCCCAGCGGCAGCTCCCTTTGCAAGTGAGACCCGCGGTCCGAATGTCAAAATACCTGATCGTCAGCATCGACTCGTCCGCAGCGAACTCATGATCCTCGGCGAGCTCACCGTTCGCGATCTTCGCTGCATCGAGCAGGCGGAGCTTTCCCTGCATCCTGGCCGGAATCTCGTTTGGGGCGGGAACGGGTCGGGGAAGACCTCGCTCCTCGAAGGGATTTTTCTGCTGGGCCGGGGCAGGTCGTTTCGCACGCGCAATTCGGAGCGGCTGGTTCGGCATGGGCAGGAGCGGCTGGTGGTGTTCGGGAGAACGGAGGGAGCGGGCATTCAGGGGAGTGGGTGGGTGCATGCCGTTGGGGTGGAGGTGCATCGACGGGAGGGGACGCGGGCTCGGCTGGATGGGTCGCCCGTGGGCTCCCTGGCGGATCTCTCGAGAGTGTTTCCGGTGCAGGTGATCGACCCGGAGATTCACAAGCTCATCGAGGAGGGCGGAAGGCGACGGAGGCGCTGGCTCGACTGGGCGGTGTTCCACGTGGAACCTCGGTTTGCCGACTGGTGGGTCCGGTACGGGCGGGCCATGCGGCAGAGGAATGCGGTGCTGCGAACGCGCAGCGGCGCGACGAAGCCCTGGGACGTGGAGCTCACGGCTCTCGGGGAAAGGATTTCCGAGGCGCGACGGGCGGTGTTGGAGCAAATGCAGCCCCACTGGCACGAAGTGGCTGCTGCGCTCGATTGCCCGGCGGCCGAGTTGCAGTACTTCAGGGGCTGGGGGGCTCAGCACTCGCTGGCGGAGGCACTGGAGAGCTCGCGGCCACGGGACGAGGCTCGTGGCGTGACCCACGCGGGGCCACATCGCGCGGATGTCCCGATCCGGGTGGACGGCAAGCTCGCGCGCGAGGTGCTCTCACGCGGCCAGCAGAAGCTCATGGCGGTGGCGCTGACGCTGGCACAGTTGCGGCTGCTGAAGGAGGTCTCGGAGACGACTCCAACCCTGCTTCTGGATGATCCGGCCGCCGAGCTCGATTCCGAGCACTTGGGATATTTCGTCGAGCAGATCGCGCGACTTGGATGCCAGCTGGTCATTACCTCCCTGCAGCCAGAAACATCCGCCTTTGGGGCCCCCGATCGGGTGTTTCACGTGGAACAGGGCAGGGTGGGCCCGGTATAATGCCCCATCCTGAGACCGGACCTTTTCATGGCCGCCGAAGACGTCTACGACTCCAGCAAAATCAAAGTACTAAAAGGCCTCGACGCGGTGCGCAAGCGCCCGGGGATGTACATCGGTGATACGGACGATGGCTCCGGTCTGCACCACATGGTCTTTGAGGTCGTGGACAACGCAATCGATGAGGCGCTGGCCGGGTACTGCGACAAGATCGTCGTCACGATCCACGCCGATGAGTCCGTAACGGTCTCGGACAACGGCCGCGGCATTCCGGTCGATATCCACCCGGAAGAGGGGCGCTCGGCGGCAGAGGTCATCATGACCGTGCTCCACGCCGGTGGGAAGTTTGACGCCAGCTCCTACAAGGTCTCCGGCGGCCTTCATGGCGTCGGTGTGTCCGTGGTGAACGCCCTCTCGGACTACCTGCTCCTGCTCGTGTACCGCGACGGGAAGGTCCATCGGCAGGAGTACCACCTCGGCGATCCCGTTGCGCCCCTGACCGTGGTCGGGCAAACCCCGGAGCGCGGCACCGTGGTGCGCTTCAGGCCGAGCGCACAGATCTTCACCCACATCCAGTTCAACTACGAGATCCTGGCCAAGCGGCTACGGGAGCTCTCGTTCCTCAACTCCGGCGTGCGCATCGAGCTCCTCGACGAGCGGGAGAACAAGTCCGATGTATTTCAGCACGAAGGCGGCCTGAAGGCCTTCGTGACGTACCTGAACCGGGCGCGTACCCCCATACATGACGCCGTATTCTGGTTCAAGACGCAGGACGGGCCGATCTGCGTCGAAGTGGCCATGCAGTGGAACGACTCCTACCAGGAGAGCATGTTCTGCTACACCAACAATATTCCGCAGAAGGACGGCGGCACGCACCTCGCGGGCTTCCGCAGCGCGCTCACCCGCACGCTGAATGATTACATCGAGAAAGAGTTGTCCTCAAAGAAGGACAAGTTGCCCACGACGGGCGATGACGCCCGTGAGGGACTCACCGCGATCCTGTCGGTGAAGCTGCCGGATCCCAAGTTCTCTTCGCAAACGAAGGACAAGCTCGTCTCCTCCGAAGTCAAGGGCCTCGTGGAGGCGGCAGTCGCCGGCAAGCTGCAGGAATTTCTGCTCGAGCACCCGCAGGAAGCCAAAGCGATCGTCGCGAAGATCATCGACGCCGCCCGCGCCCGCGAAGCCGCACGCCGCGCGCGGGAGATGACACGCCGCAAGGGCGCGCTCGATATCGCGGGTCTGCCCGGAAAGCTCGCCGACTGTCAGGAGAAGGACCCGGCGCTCTCCGAGATCTTCATCGTCGAGGGCGACTCCGCCGGCGGCTCCGCAAAGCAGGGCCGTGATCGGCGGACGCAGGCGATCCTCCCGCTCAAAGGCAAGATCCTGAATGTGGAGAAGGCGCGCTTCGACAAAATGCTCGCCTCGGCTGAAGTCGGTACGCTGATCACCGCATTGGGATGCGGCATTGGCAAGGACGACTTCGACCTTAGCAAGCTCCGCTACCATCGCGTAATCCTCCTGACCGACGCGGATGTGGACGGAAGCCATATCCGGACCCTGCTTCTGACGTTCTTCTACCGTCAGCTTCCGGACCTCATTGCGCACGGACACATCTACATCGCGCAACCGCCGCTTTTCAAGGTGAAGCGCGGCAAACAGGAGTTGTATGTCAGGGACGAGGCGGAGCTGGATGCCGCTCTGCTCAACACCGCACTGGAAAACGCCGCACTGCACGTGAACGCCTCCGCGCCCCCGCTGCAGGGTCCCGGTCTGGAGGCGCTTTCCCGCAAGTACATGGCCGTGCAGGCCATCATCAAGCGCTGGTCGCGCCGCTACGACGACCGGCTGCTCGACCAATTGATCTACATGCCGGAGGTCAAGACCGCCGATTTCGAGCGGCTGGAGTGGTTGCGCAGCTGGGTCCAGGATCTCGACCAGCGCCTGAACTCCCTGGACGACGCCACCCGGGCGTACCGCGTGGAGCTGAGCGAGGCCTCCAGCGAGCACGCGGCGCGCATCATGATCCACAAGACCGAGCACGGTACTGCCAGCCAGAAGTACCTGCCGCGCGAGTTCTTCGAGTCCGCCGAATACCAGCGGATTGCCGATCTCGCACACACCTTGGCGGGCCTCGTCGGCGAGGGGGCCTTCGTCGCCCGCGGTGACGACCGCCAGGACATCGGCTCCTTCAAGGAAGCCATGAAGTGGCTCTTCGATCAGGCCCGCAAGGGGCAGTCGATCCAGCGCTACAAAGGCCTGGGCGAGATGAACCCCGAGCAACTGTGGGACACCACGATCAATCCCCAGACCCGCCGCCTGCTGCAGGTGAGGATCGAGGACGCGGTCGCGGCGGATGACATCTTCACCACGCTGATGGGCGACCAGGTCGAGCCACGCCGCGAGTTCATCGAGAAGAACGCCCTTTCCGTAGCGAATCTGGACGTTTGACACCAGATCGCGGGAGATCGCGCTTGGCCTGAAGCTCATCCCGCGGCGGAGCGAAGTTTTCCTGCGCGCTCAGCGACATACGTGAGCGGTGACTGCGCGGTTTCTGTCTACGCGGCGATCTGCTCGATCCGCTCCAGGGCGCGGCGCCGTTTTGCGGTGGGCGTGGGATGAGATCGAAGGTGCCGGAGCGCTCGACGGGGCCGGGAGTGCGGCAAGCGTGCGCACGATGGTGGAGAGATCCTTGCAGGGTGCGGAAGCTGTGTGCGGGAGTGCCGTCGGGGAGGGTGTGCGTGAGGACCTTCTGTAACGCCTGCTCGGAGCGCTTCGCGGGGGCCACCGTTATAGTTTCTGACGGCATCGGCCGCTGACACGCGCTTCTTCGGGACTGCGGTGCGCATCACATTGCGATGGACTTTTAAACCAGCGTCAAAACCGCCTACGTTGCGCCGTAGCCGCGCCGCGGTGGCAGGTGGCTGACAAAGTAGATTGCGTCGTCATCGGCGCGGGCGTGGTCGGCCTGGCGGTCGCGCGCGCCCTGGCCCTGCGTGGCCGGGAGACGATGGTCCTCGAGGCAGAGGGGGCCATCGGCACGGGCACCAGCTCCCGCAACAGCGAGGTGATCCACGCGGGGATCTACTACACGCCAGGTTCCGCGAAAGCGAGCCTCTGTGTCCGCGGCAAACACCTTCTCTATTCCTACTGTGAGGCGCGGGGGGTGGAGCACCGCCGGTGCGGCAAGCTGATCGTCGCCTCCGACCCGGAGCAGGTGCAGGCGCTGCAGAAGATCGAGGCGACTGCGCGCGCGAATGGCGTCACCGACTTGCGCTGGCTCACCGCCGCCGAGACGAAGGCCATGGAGCCGGCCCTGAGCTGCGTGACTGCGCTGCTGTCGCGGTCCACCGGCATCGTGGACAGTCATGGCTTCATGCTTGCATTGCAGGGCGACTTCGAGGACGCCGGCGGCACGGTCGCCTTTCGATCGCCCGTGAGAGGCGGGCACCGCGGCCGGGACGGCATCATTCTCGAGGCGGGCTCGGATGAGATCACCGAGCTCGAAGCGCAGGTCGTCGTCAACAGCGCGGGGCTGCAGGCCCAGGCGCTGGCGCGGCGGATCGAAGGCGTTGCGCAGGAGACTATTCCCCCCTCAACCTACGCCAAGGGCAACTACTACGTATTGCAGGGGAAGGCGCCCTTCCGCCATCTTGTCTATCCAGTTCCGGAGCCCGGCGGCCTCGGGGTGCATCTCACGCTCGACCTCGCCGGCCAGGCGAGGTTCGGACCGGATGTCGAGTGGGTCGAGAAGTTGGACTACACCGTTGATCCTGCCCGTGCCGAGCGCTTCTATCGCGCCATCCGCCGCTACTGGCCGGGGCTGCCGGACGGCTCTCTGCACCCGGGCTATGCAGGCATCCGCCCCAAGCTCGCCGGGCCGGGCGCCGCCGCCGCCGATTTCCTCATCCAGGGACCGCAGGCCCATGGCGTGCGCGGCCTCGTCAATCTCTACGGCATCGAGTCGCCGGGACTCACCGCCGCATTGGCCATCGCAGAGTACGTTGCGGATGCGGTTCCGCGCTAGTGCCCGTGTATGGACCGCCTTGGTGCTCTGCACCTGCGCGGCGCTCTCTCGCAGCGCGCATGCAGGGCCGCCGTTCCAGACCGACGACCCTGATCCGGTGCCGCTTGGCCATTACGAATTCTATGTGTTCTCCGGCGCCGACGGCACACCGATCGAGACCGACACGGTGGGACCCGCCTTCGAATTCAACTGGGGCGCTTTGCCCAACATGCAACTGCACGTGGTGGAGAGCTTCGGCGCCTCGATGCCCGCCGATGGCCCCACGACGTACGGCCTGCTGGACACAGAGCTAGGGGTCAAGTACCGATTCATCACCGAGACCGCTACCCGGCCCGAGGTCGGCATCTTCCCGATGGCGGAGCTGCCGACCGGAAACGCCTCCCGCGGTCTCGGCGTCGGCACGACCTGGTACCGCGTGCCGCTGTGGATCCAGAAGGACTGGGGCCCATGGACGACCTACGGTGGCGGCGGCTATGAGATCGTGCGCCAGGTGGGCTTTCGCAGCTTTCCCTTCGCCGGCTGGCTGCTGCAACGGGATGTCGGCGAGAAATGGACTCTGGGTGGGGAGGTTTGGTACCACGGTGCAGCGGGGCCGGTGACGCCGCAGCGGCGTTACTCCACCATGATCGATCTCGGCGGGTATTATTACTTTCGCAAGCCCGCCTCGCAGCTCCTGTTTGCTCTCGGCCACACGGCCTTCGGTCAGCCGGCGACATACGCCTACCTCGGACTCTATTGGACCTGGGGAGGCGAGCGCCGGTGAGACCTGCGCGTTCGCGGTGCAATTGTCTGCAAAAGCCCCCAGGTATCGAATGTAGGCCTTCAAAATTGGGGGGTCTTTACGGAAGGCGCCGCGACCGCCCTCGAAACCGTCCTTCGCGACGCCCAGCCATGGCGGCATGACAAGAGAATGGGGCGCGACCTGCACTTGCCCAGACTGCACGCCAGCCTGATCTCCTGGGATCCTCCAGCGCTGTCATCCAAACCGTTCCGCTATGGCAACACGCATACTTTGCGCGGGCCACGCCAGGCCGGAAAGACAACAACGTTCAAGCGTCTCATCCAGCGACTCGTTCAACAGGGCGAATCCGGGATTCCCTACCACTCGTTCGATCTCGGCGGCACCCCGGAAGTCATTCTAATACGGGCCCTCGAGCAACTGCCGGGGGGCATCAGCTCAGGCCGCGAACCGCACGTTGCGCCGCTCCGGTCCCAGCAGCGAGAGCACGACCAGGGCGACTGCGATCACCGCGCAGAGGACTGCGAGGGCAAACGCGTAGTCCGGTCGTCCGTCCTGCGCACGCGCTGCGGCAATGGCCGCCTGCAGCGTCACATCGAAGGAGGTCAACAGGTTTCCGAGCTGGTAGACCACTCCGGGGAAGGTCGCGCGCAGTCCCTCGGGTGAAAGCTCGTTGAGGTGCACCGGCACGACACCCCATGCGCCCTGCACCATGAACTGCATCGCGAAGGCCGAGATCGCCAGCGCCACCGGGCCGGTCGAGTAGGCCCAGAACGGCAGCACGATCAGCGACAGTGCCGCCGCGAGCGCGATCGCGCGCCGGCGGCCGAGCCGGCTCGACAGGGACCCGAACCAGAGGCCCCCCAGGATGGCGCCGATGTTGTAGACGACCGCGATTGCGGACACCGTCCCCGTGGAGAATCCGCGCTGCTTCTCGAGGAAAGTCGGATAGAGGTCCTGGGTGCCGTGGCTGAAGGCGTTGAAACAGGTCATCAGCACGATGGCATACAGCGCGAGCATCCAGTGGCCGCGCAGGGCGCCCCAAAGGCTGCGCTGGCCCGGCTGCGCGCGGCTGGCTTGCCAGGTCCGTGATTCCGGCACCTTGCTGAAGATGTAGAGAACGAGGAGCGCCGGCGCCGCGCCCACGACGAACATCCCGCGCCAGCCGATGCGATCGAACAGCAATCCATACACCACCGCGGCCACGAGGTAGCCGCAGGGATACCCGGCCTGCAGAATGCCTGAGACCAGGCCCCGGGACCGGATCGGCACGGTCTCGAACGCGAGGGAAGCGCCGATGCCCCATTCCCCGCCCATGGCGATCCCATAGAGCGCCCGCAACAGGATGAATACCTGCAGCGACGGCGAGAAGGCCGTCGCGAGCTCCATGGCCGAGTACAGCAGGATGCTGGCCATGAGCGCCGGCCGGCGCCCGTAGCGGTCGGCGAAGCGCCCGAAGAGGAAGGCGCCGACCGGGCGCATCGCGAGCGTCGCGCTGATTCCCAGCGTCACGGCGGTGATGTCGGTCTTGAAATCGGTGGCGAGCCGCGGGAGCACGAATACGACCAGGAAGAAATCGAACGCGTCCAGCATCCATCCGAGGAAACTCGCCACCACCACGTTGCGGCTTTCCGCAGTCCAAGCCTCGCCTGAGGTCATGCCGATCTCTCGCCTGCGACAAACTCGAATCATATCGCGCCTCGGCGCCTCGCCCCCGTGCTAACCCGATCGGATTACCTCGACTCCCTGCCCCCCACCGTCGGCGCCTGGAGACTCTGGCCGCAGCTCATCCGCGGCGTTAAGGTTGCTGCGGATTCCCGCAACCGCGGAGGAAGAGCGCCATGGTGAGACGTCCACTCAGGGGAAGCGAGCGCGATCCGCTGCCGAATTCCCGGGTCCTGGGACCCGCGGACCCGGAAGAGCGGCTGGAGGTCACCGTCCTCGTTCGGGCGGCTGACGGCCAAGGCTTGCGGGATCGGCTGCAAAGGCTGGCGCAAGGCGAAGGCGCCGCAGCCCGTCTCTCCCGTGCGCAATTCGCCCGCCGTCACGGCGCCGGCCGGGCGGACCTGGACGCGGTGCGGGATTTCGCCGAATCGCACGGGCTCGCCGTCGTGGAGGAGCATTCCGGCCGCCGCACCCTGGTATTGGCCGGCACCGTCGCGCAATTCAACGACGCCTTCGAGGTCGACCTGCGGCGTTACTCGCATCCCGAGGGAACTTACCGGGGTCACCCGGGCCCGGTGCAGATTCCAGCGGAGTTGTCCGGCATCGTCGAGGCGGTGCTCGGCCTGGACAACCGCCCGCAGGCGAGGCCGCATTTCCGCATGAAGGCCAGCGCTCCGGGACGGCGCTCGCGTCCCGCGCGCGCGGGGGCGGCTGCGTTCACTCCGGTGCAACTCGCCTCGCTCTACGGCTTCCCGCCGGGCGACGGCAAGGGTGAATGCATTGCCCTCATCGAGCTCGGCGGCGGCTATCGCCCACGGGACATCCAGGCCTACTTCGCCGGGCTCGGCCTCGCGGCGCCCGCCGTGACCGCGGTATCCGTCGATCATGGCGCCAACCAGCCCACGGGCAGTCCGAATGGCCCGGACGGGGAGGTCATGTTGGACATCGAAGTCGCCGGAGCCATCGCTCCCGCGGCAGCCATTGCGGTGTACTTCGCACCCAATACGGACGCTGGCTTCCTCGACGCCGTGACCGCCGCCATACATGACGATGTGCGCAACCCGTCGGTGATCTCGATCAGCTGGGGCGGGCCGGAGTCGACGTGGACCCAACAGGCGTTGGCCGCGATGGACCAGGCTTTCCAGGCCGCCGCCGCCATGGGAATCACCGTTTGCGTTGCCGCAGGCGACGGTGGGTCGACCGATGGCGCCGGCGACGGCAACAACCATGTGGACTTTCCCGCTTCCAGTCCCCACGCGCTCGCGTGCGGCGGCACCAGTCTTCAGGCATCCGGTACGACCATCGTGAAGGAGGTCGCCTGGAATGACGGAAATCCGGCAAGCGGCGCCGGCGGCGGCGGTGTCAGCGCGGTCTTCGCCTTACCGAGCTGGCAGCAGGGACTCGATATCACGGATGCGCAGCGCCGCCGTACGCCCCTCGCCATGCGGGGCGTCCCCGATGTGGCCGGCGACGCCGACCCGCAAACGGGCTACGATGTCCTGGTGGATGGGACGCGCGCGGTGATCGGCGGCACGAGCGCCGTCGCCCCGCTGTGGGCCGGGCTCATCGCGCGCATCAACTCACTGACAGGGCGCGCCGCCGGCTTGATGAGTCCCGCCCTGTACGGCCACTCTTCCGCCCTGCGCGACATCACCCAGGGCGACAACGGCGGTTTCGCCGCCTCGCCCGGATGGGATGCCTGCACCGGGCTCGGGAGCCCCGACGGCTCCAGGGTAGCCGCCATCCCGGGCCTCTGATGCCGATCATCGCAACCCACTTCGTACCGGTCGCACGCGCCGCCGACGTGCCCCGGGGAAGTATGCTCGAAGTGACGGTGGGGCCGCGCAACATCCTCCTCTGCCATACCCGTGACGGTTGGTTTGCAACGGACAACGTCTGCACGCACGCCTACGCGAAGCTGAGCGAAGGCCGGTTGCGCAAGACCCGCCTCATCTGCCCCTTGCACGGCGGCGCGTTCGATTGCCGCACCGGGGAGGCAATCGGATCGCCGGCGGTGGCGCCCCTGACAGCCTATGCAGTCAGGGTCACGGGTGAGAACGTCGAAATCGCAGTAGGGGAGCAGTCAGCCGATTCATGACCCGTTCAGCCGGCGGCGCCCGGCAGGCCAATATGTCGTCTTGGCGCGACGGCCGCTTCGGTTGGCAAGAGACATCTTCAGCATTCTTCACGCGCCGGCGCGGGTTCAGCTCATCGCCCTTCGCGTAAGATGACTTCCCTACGCCACTACCGGCCGTTTCAACATGATGCACGAGTCCCGGCAGCCGGGCCAGTTATGGATCTACGCGGTCTACGCCCTGATCGTCACCGGCTGCATCGTCCTCGGCTACTACCAGTTCCACGCCGTCGTGCTGCATGTTCTGAAGATCGCCGAGACGCGGCACGGGATCCGCGCGCTCGCCTATCCCGCTCTGTTCTGGCTGGGACTCGGCTTTCTCCTCATCGTCGTTCGTACGATCTGCTGGATCCTTTACCGTCCGGCGTCCGCGGCAACACGGGAGAGCGCGCCGAGTCTCACCGTCATCATCCCGGCCTACAACGAAGGCGCGATGGTGTTGCAGTCCATAGAGTCGGCCGCGAAGGCGGACTATCCGCACGATCGACTGCAGATCCTGGTCATCGACGACGGCAGCAAGGATGACACCTGGAGTTACATCTCCCAGGCCGCCGAGCGCTATCCGGGGCTCGTCACGGCTCTGCGCCAGGAGCGCAACTGCGGCAAGCGCGAGGCGCTGGCGCTCGGCTTCAGCCGGGCCCGCGGGGAGATCCTGGTCACGATCGATTCCGACAGTGTGATCGAGCGAGGCGCGCTCCTCGCCTTGGCCGGCCCCTTCCGCGACCCGAAGATCGGCGCGGTGGCGGGCCGCGTGGAGGTGTACAACCGCTCCCACGGCATCATTCCGCAGATGCTCCACGTACGCTATATGCTCTCCTTCGACTTGCTGCGCGCCACGGAGTCCGTGTATCGCAATGTCTACTGCTGTCCCGGTGCGCTCACGGGGCTGCGCGCCGCGGCCGTGCGCCAGGTGCTCGACCGGTGGAAGAACCAGCAGTTCCTCGGCTCCCGCTGCACTTTCGGCGAGGACCGCGCCATGACCAACTATCTCCTCGATAGCGGTTATGACACGGTCTATCAGCGCACCGCGGTCGTGCGCACACTGGTGCCGATCTCGTACGTGAAGCTCTGCAAGATGCTGCTGCGCTGGGACCGCTCCTACGTCCGTGAAGAGCTTCGCTTCACGCGCATCGTCTGGAAGCGGCCGTGGCCCACGCGCGTCATGGCGTTGTTCGACCGCGCGGTCACCAACTTCCGCTACCCGGCGTCCTACTCCAGCCTCGGGCTGGTGCCGATCCTGGTGATGCAGGATCCGACCATCACGGTGCCCATGATGGCGAGCATGGGTGCGATGTCGCTCTTCAGCGTGCTCTACTTCCTCCGCAGCGAGCGCTCGATGAACTTCCTGTACGGGGTGTTATACACGTACTACTCGTCCATCGCGCTCTTCTGGATCTTCCCTTACGCCGTCGCGACGGTCCGCTCCCGCAAGTGGATGACGCGCTGAGCCGCCGGCCCGAGGCCCGGATCCGGCGCTTCAGATGATCGCGGCGACGGTCGCCTCGATCCAGTCCTGGATCTCGCGGTTGACCTCGCGGATGTCGCGGCCGGCGGCGGACACGGGCTCGCCGATCACGACCCGGATGGTCCCCGGCTTCTTGCGCAGGCCGCGCCGCGGCCAGTAGCTGCCGGCGTTATGAGCCACCGGCACGATGAGCTTGCCGGTTTCCGCGGCGAGCAGCGCGCCGCTGACGCCATAGCGGCGTGTCTCGCCCGGAGGCATGCGGGTGCCCTCCGGAAAGACGATTACCCAGTCGCCTTCGGCGAGACGCTCGCGGCCCTGCGCGATGACCTGGGATACCGCCGAGTGGCCGGACTTGCGGTCGATGGCGATGGCATGCAGCTGGCGGATTCCCCAGCCGACCACCGGGACCCAGAGCAGCTCCCGCTTCAGCACCCACACCTGCCGCGGGAAGACCACGTTCATGGCGAGCGTCTCCCACGAGGAGGAGTGCTTCCACAGCGCAATGTGATTGCCCGCGGGCAGCCGCTGCGCCCCCTCCACGCGGAAATCCAGTCTGCAGGTCCACTTGAGCGCCGTCAGCAGCACTCGCGCCCACACCCGCGCCAGTACGAACCGGTACCGGAACGGCAGCAGCAGGCACGCGAGCACGAAGAAGATGGAGTAGCAGAACGTCCAGACGAAGAAGAACGTCGTGAAGAGGATCGAGCCGATGAGCTGCATGGCTGACCGTGCGGCTCAGCCGGGCAGCCGCGACAGGTCCGCAACGCCCGCGAACAGCCCGCGCATCTGGGCCAGAAGCGCGAGGCGGTTGGCGCGCAGCTTCGGATCCTCGTCCATGACCATCACCTGATCGAAGAATGCATCCACCGCCGGCCGCAGCTGGGCCAGCAACGCGAGCGAGCCGGCATAGTCCTTCCGCGCCGCCGCAGCGGACACGCCGTCGCGCCGCTGCCGCATCGCATGGAACAGTTCCCGTTCCGCCGGCGCCCGCAGCGCGCCCTCGTCCACATCCGCCGGAGCGCTTTCGCCCGCTTTGCGCAGGATGTTGGCGACGCGCCTGTTGGCGGCAGTCAGGCTCGCGGCCTCCGGCAAGGTCATGAACGAGCTCAGCGCCATGAGCCGTGCATCGAAGTCGAGCGGGGAGGCGGGGCGGGTCGCAAGCACGGCATCGAACATCTCGGTCGTGATCGAAGCGGCCGCGGTCCCGGAGGCGCCAGGCGTCGCGGCGCCGGCGGCGCGCTCGAGGTAGTAGGCGCGCAGCCGCTCGAGGACATAGTCGTAGACTTCGGCTGCCACACTTTCGACCACGAGCGCGGGAGCGGGCTTGCCCGCCGCAGCCGCCGATTTCTCCATGTCTGCGCGTGCCAGGGCGACCGCGAGAGCGAGAAACTGCGCCAGGTCGAGATCGAGACGCTTCTCGATCGCGATCCGCACGACGCCGATCGACGCCCGCCGCAGCCCGAACGGGTCTTTCGTCCCGGTCGGCTTCTCCCCGATGGCGAAAATCCCCGCCAGCGTGTCCAGCTTGTCGGCGATCGCCAGCGTGGCGCCGGCATCCGTGGCCGGCAGCTCGTCGCCGGCGCCGCGGGGCAGATAGTGCTCCCGGATCGCGGCGGCGGCCTCCGGTTCTTCTCCGTCGGCAAGGGCATAGTAGGTGCCCATGATGCCCTGGAGCTCCGGAAACTCTCCGACCATCGCGGTCAGCAGATCGCACTTGCAGAGCTGCGCCGCACGGCGCGCATGCGGAACGAGATTGGGATGGCGGGCGCCGGATTGGCTCAGGGCCTCGGCGATCTCGACCGCCAGCGTGCAGACGCGCCGCGATTTGTCGCCGAGGGACCCGAGCTTCGCCTGGAAGGTGACCTTCGTCAGCCCTTCGGCGCGCGCGGCCAGGGGAGACTTGCGGTCCTGATCCCAGAAGAATGCCGCGTCCGCGAGCCGGGGCCGTACGACGCGCTCATTGCCCTCCACGACCTTCGGCGGGTCGCGGCTCTCGATGTTGGCTACGGCGATGAAGCAGGGCAACAACCGCCCGTCCGCGCCTTCCACCGGGAAGTAGCGCTGGTGATCCTCCAACGTGGAGATCAGCACCTCTCGCGGCAGAGCCAGGAAGCGCTCCTCGAAGCGGCCTGCGAGCGGCACAGGCCACTCCACCAGGGCGGTGACCTCATCGAGCAGTGCCTCGCTCACCAGCGCCCGGCCGCCCAGCTCACCCGCCACGGCCTCGACGCGCTCACGCACGAGCGAGCGGCGCGTCTCGAAGTCCGCGATGACATGACCGCGATTGCGCAGCGTGCGCTCGTACCCGGCGGGACTCGACAGGCGAAGCGGTTTCGGCGCGTGGAACCTGTGGCCCCGCGTGAGGTTGCCTGACGGCGTGTCGAGAAGCGTTGCGGGTACGAGCTCGTTTCCATAGAGCATTGCGATCCAGTGCACGGGCCGGACGAACTGCGCCTCGCCCGCGCCCCAGCGCATGCGCCGCGGAATCGGCAATGCATCGAGCGCGCTCTGCACCAGTCCGGGCAAGAGCTCCACCGCCGCCGCCCCGGCTTTGACGCCGATGTAATAGAGGAACGTGCCCTTGCTCTCCTCGCGGCGCTGCAGGTCCGCCACCGGCGCCTGGCAGCTCGCGGCGAAGGCCTGTGCGGCCCTCGTCGCAAGACCCTCGGCATCGAATGCGGCGTTGAGCGGCGGACCGCGCCGCTCGATCTTCTGATCCGGCTGGCGCGCTGCCAGCCGGCGAACGAGTATCGCGAGCCGCCGGGGCGTCGCGAACGATCTGAGCTCGCCGTGGGCGAGGCCCGCCTTCGCCAGGCCGGCGGCGAAGCCGCCGGCGAACGCGCGCTCCAGCAGGCGCAGCGCCTTGGGCGGCAGCTCCTCGGTGCCGATCTCGACGAGGAAGTCGTGTTTTCCGGGCGTCATGCGCCGGCCCTTGCGGCAGCAGCGCCGCCGGAAGCGAGCATGGGAAAGCCCAGCGCCTGGCGGCTCTCGTAATAAGCCTTCGCCACGCCCCCCGCGAGCGCGCGCATGCGCAGGATGTAACGCTGGCGTTCCGTCACCGAGATGGCCCGCCGCGCGTCCAGCAGATTGAAGGTGTGGGAGGCTTTCAACACCTGCTCGTAGGCGGGCAACGCGAGGCCTGCCGCGAGCAGCTCCTTGCAGACGCGCTCGTGATCGTCGAAATGGCGGAACAGCGTCGCGACGTCCGCCCGCTCGAAGTCATACCGCGACTGCTCCACCTCGTTCTGGTGGAACACATCGCCGTAAGTCACGCGGCCGAGGGGCCCGTCGGTCCACACGATGTCGTAGATGCTCTCCACTCCCTGCAGATACATCGCGAGCCGCTCCAGACCGTACGTGATCTCTCCCGTGACCGGCCGGCAATCGAGGCCGCCGACCTGCTGGAAGTAAGTGAGCTGAGTGATCTCCATGCCGTTCAGCCACACTTCCCACCCGAGGCCCCATGCGCCCAGGGTCGGTGACTCCCAGTTGTCCTCCACGAAGCGCACATCGTGCACCAGCGGATCGAAGCCGAGGGCCCGCAGGCTCCCGAGGTACTGATCCAGGATGTCGAGCGGTGAGGGCTTGATGACGACCTGGAACTGGTAGTAGTGCTGCAGCCGGAAGGGATTCTCGCCGTAACGGCCGTCGGCCGGGCGGCGTGAAGGCTGGACGTAGGCGGCGCTCCACGGCTCGGGCCCGATGGACCTGAGGAACGTTGCCGTGTGAAAGGTCCCGGCCCCGACCTCCATGTCGTAGGGCTGCAGGACGACACAGCCGCGCTCCGACCAATAGCGTTGCAGCGCGAAGATCAGCTCCTGAAAGGTGCGGGGCGGCGTACCGGTTCTCATCGCGTCGGACTAGGGTGCAAAAGAGCCGCCGATTATAGCCGCCGAAAGCCGGCGCGGCGGGGCCGCGGCGGCCCGCACCAAAAGGAGGCGGTGCCGCGCCCCCGTGACGGTGGCGGTCAGGCGCGAGGGCTGGTGATTGCACCAATCTGGTGCCACAATCTTGGCGGCTGCACCATTGCGGTGCGCGCGTTCCGCCGATCGAGGGCTAAGTCCTTGATCCGCAACACAGCTGCAGCTGGCACAGCGCCTGCACTACCACAGCGCTCCGCCAGGCCCGGGTGACCGCCCCGGTTCTCGGGATCGCACGCACGAGTCCAGCCTCGCCTGGCGGGCACCACCTTTCCTCCGGAGGAGATATGACACCGACCGATGTGCTGACGCTGATCAAAGAAAAAGAAATCAAGTTCGCCGACCTGAGATTCACCGACACGCGCGGTAAAGAGCAGCACGTGACGATTCCCGCGCGCCTCGTCGACGAGGATCTGTTCCGGGACGGCAAGATGTTCGACGGCTCCTCCATCGCCGGCTGGAAGGGCATCAACGAGTCGGACATGATCCTCATGCCGGAGGCCAACACGGCGATCATCGATCCGTTCTTCGAGGACGCGACGATCAACATTCGGTGCGATGTCATCGAGCCCGCGACCATGCAGGGCTACGAGCGCGATCCGCGCTCGCTCGCCAAGCGCGCCGAGGCATACCTGAAGTCGACGGGCATCGCCGACAACGCGCTCTTCGGCCCGGAGAACGAGTTCTTCATCTTCGACGGCGTGCGCTATGGCAACGAGATGCGCGGCTGTTTCTACGAAATCGACTCCGTGCAAGGCGCGTGGAGCTCGGGCACGGAGTACACCGACGGCAACCGCGGCCACCGCCCCGGCATCAAGGGCGGCTACTTCCCGGTGCCGCCGGTCGATGCCTTCCAGGACATCCGCTCGGCGATGTGCCTGGCGCTCGAGGAGCTCGGCCTGCAGGTCGAGGTGCACCACCACGAAGTCGCCACCGGCGGCCAGAGCGAGATCGGCGTCGGCGCCGGCACTCTGGTGCAGAAGGCCGACCAGGTGCAGATCCTGAAGTACGCCGTGCTCAACGTCGCCCACCGCTACGGCAAGACGGCCACCTTCATGCCGAAGCCGCTCGTCGGCGACAACGGCAGCGGCATGCACGTCCACCAGTCCCTGCAGAAGGAAGGCAAGGCCCTTTTCGCGGGGGACAAATACGGCGGTCTCTCCGACATCGCCCTCTACTACATCGGCGGCATCATCAAGCACGCGCGGGCGCTCAACGCGTTCACCAACGCCGGTACCAACAGCTACAAGCGCCTGGTGCCCGGCTTCGAGGCGCCCGTGATGCTCGCGTATTCCGCGCGCAACCGCTCGGCCTCGATCCGTATTCCGTGGGTCTCGAACCCGAAGGCGCGCCGCATCGAGGTCCGGTTCCCGGACTCCAGCGCGAACCCGTACTTCGCGTTCGCGGCCATGATGATGGCCGGTCTCGACGGCATTCAGAACAAGATTCACCCCGGCGATCCCGCCGACAAGGATCTCTACGATCTGGAGCCGGAAGAGGCCAAGCACATCCCGACGGTCTGCCATTCCCTCGACATGGCCATCGACTATCTCGACAAGGATCGCGAGTTCCTGACCCGCGGCGGCGTGTTCACCAACGACGTCATCGATGCCTACATCGCCCTGAAGATGCAGGAGATCACGCGGTTCCGCATGGCGACCCATCCGGTGGAGATGGAGCTGTATTACAGCTGCTGACCGGAGAGCCGTGAAGCCAGTCGCCCCCCCATCCTCCTGCTGCGAAGCGTTCCGGCCCTGCCGCAATCGCTGCGCAGCGGGGGGGCGCCTGGTTCCTTTGTACCCAATGCGGCATCGGGCTATGCTCGATGCCTATGCGCCCGACTACATTTACCTTAATCCGGCCGGCCCTCGCCCGCACGGTCGTGGCGGTTCTCGCGACCCTGGCTGCCGCGGGGCTGGCTTGCGCTGCCGCGCTGGCGGGCAACGGCACCACGACCGTCTACAAGTGGATCGATGCCAGAGGGGTCGTCCACTACAGCGACCAGCCGCACGCCCACGCGCAGAAACTGGAAATCCAAGGCGCCCAGACTTTTGCGGCGCCGCCGACTCCCCCGACTTCCTCCGAGTACGCGCCGCAGGGGACCCAGGCTCCGAGTGCCGCGTATCGCACCTGCGAGATCGCCCAGCCCGGCGATCAGCAGATGTTGATGAACGTCTACCGCGCGACCGTGGTCGTGCGGACCTCGCCCCCCCTGCGCCAGGGCGACGACATCCGCCTCTTCGTCGACGGCAAGCAGGTTCCGGGCTCCGGCACCACGTACACCGTCCCCGTCTTTCGTGGCCAGCACTCCGCGCAAGCCATGATCGAGGACAGTACCGGGCAGATCATCTGCGAGACGAGCACGATCACCTTCTACGTGCACCAGCCCTCGATCCAAAATCCGCACAATCCCGTCCGTCCGCACTAGCTGCGGCCGCGCGGCGGCCCGGGAGGAGCGAGGCCCGGGACGGGCCGAGCAAATCACTGGCTTTCCGCGCGGAGCAGGAAAGCGGGAGCGCGGAAGGCTTTTGCGCCGGCCTTCAGGGGCTCGCCGCGTGCGGCGAACGGCCGCGCGGGACCGCGCGGGCCTCTGAGACCCGCGGCCCCGAAGTCGCAAGCGGCACCGGGAGGCGGTGCCCTGCCGTCAGGGAGGGCCATGGCGGCGCGCCCGCGGGCGTTCCCGGAAAATGCCGGTCGAGCGAGACTCCGGAGACCGAAACGAGAGGGACCGGCCATGGCCGCTGAGTACCCCATCCCCTCGGCCCTGTCCCACTTCGACCCGGCTGATCTGTTAGATGCACTCTCCACAGGCATCATCGTCCTGGACGCGCAACTCTGCGCCATCTACGCCAACGTCGCCGCCCAGGATCTGCTCGCCTTCAGCCTCAACAAAGCGCGCGGCCGCCCCTTCCCGGACTTCCTGGTGGACGGCAACGGCCTCACCGCCATCCTCCGCCGTGCGCTCGAAGCCGGCGAAGGCATCGCCGACCGCGAGCTCACCGTCCGCCCCGCCGGCACCCCCCGCGAGCCGCGCACGCTGGACGTCACCATCACCCCGCTCGAAGGCCAGGTGACCGGAACCCACCTGCTCCTGGAGCTGGCCGACACCACCCAACGCCAGCGCATCTCCCGCGAGAACGATCTGCTCGCGCGCCTCGACGGCAGCCGCCTCATGGTCCGCCAGCTCGCCCATGAGATCAAAAATCCGCTCGGCGGCCTGCGCGGCGCCGCCCAGCTCCTCGAGCGCGAGCTGCAAGGCGCCTCGCTGAAGGAATACACCCGGGTCATCATCGGGGAGGCCGACCGCCTGGCGGCGCTGGTCGACTCCATGGCGGGCCCGAAGCGCGTGCCGCAGAAGTCGCTGATCAACGTGCACGAAGTCTGCGAGCACGTGTATCACCTGCTGCGCGCGGAGGCGGGCGCGGCGATCAACATCGAGCGCGACTACGACCCCAGCCTGCCGAACGCCATGCTCGACCGCCACCAGATCATCCAGGCGCTGCTCAACGTGGCCCGCAACGCCTTGCAGGCGCTGGGCGCCCGCGGCCGCATCGTGCTGCGCACCCGCGCGCTCTCCAATGTCAGCATCGGCCTGGCGCGCCATCGCCTCGTGGCCAGCGTCCAGGTGGAGGACGACGGCCCGGGCGTCCCCGAGGATCTGCGCTCCAGCATCTTCTATCCTCTGGTCACCGGCCGGCCCGGCGGCAGCGGTCTCGGTCTCGCGGTCGCGCAGGAGCTGGTGTCCCGCAACGGCGGCCTCATCGAATTCGAGAGCGAGTCGGGAAGGACCGTGTTCACACTGCTGCTGCCGATGGGAGACGCCGCGTGAACGCCGGCGCCCTTCGAGTATGGCTCGTCGATGACGACGCCTCCATCCGTTGGGTGTTGGAGCGCGCGCTGCGCAATGGCGGCATGACGCCGCGCGCGTTCGAAGCTGCCGAGCCCGCTTTGGAGGCGCTGCGGCGGGAAGCGCCGGACGTGTTGATCACCGACATCCGCATGCCCGGGCAGTCGGGCCTGTCGCTGCTGCGCAGAATCCGCGACACCCGGCCCGAGCTGCCCGTCATCGTCATGACGGCGCACTCGGACCTGGGCAGCGCGGTCTCCGCTTACGAGGGCGGCGCCTTCGAGTACCTGCCGAAGCCGTTCGACATCGACCAGGCCGTCGCACTGGTCAGGCGCGCCGCGCACGGCGTCGGTCAGGGCTCCGCCGAGGCTGCCGCCGTGCCCCGGATTCCCGAGCTCTTGGGCACCGCGCCGGCCATGCAGCAAGTGTTCCGGGGCATCGGGCGGCTTGCGCGCTCCAGCGTCACCGTGCTGATCACGGGAGAGTCCGGCACCGGCAAGGAGCTGGTGGCCCGCGCCCTGCACGACCACAGCCCGCGTGCCGGCAAGCCGTTCATTGCCCTCAACACCTCGGCCATTCCCGCGGACCTCCTCGAGTCGGAGCTCTTCGGCCACGAGAAGGGCTCGTTCACGGGCGCCGACACCCAGCGTCGCGGCCGCTTCGAGCAGGCCGATAGCGGTACGCTGTTCCTCGACGAGATCGGCGACATGTCGACGCCTCTGCAGACACGCCTGCTGCGCGTGTTGGCGGAGGGTGAGTTCTATCGAGTGGGCGGACAGACGCCCATCCGTGTGGACGTGCGCGTGATTGCCGCAACCCACCAGAATCTGCCGGATCGGGTGGCGCGCGGTCTGTTCCGCGAAGACCTCTACCACCGCCTCAACGTGATCCGGCTGGAGCTGCCTCCCCTTCGCGCCCGCTCGGAAGATGTCCCGGATCTGCTCGCGCATTATCTCGGCGTTGCCGCGCGCGACCTCGGCGTGGAGCGCAAGGCGCTCGCCGCAGACGCCGAGGCGAAGCTCTCGGCGTATGCCTGGCCCGGCAATGTTCGCGAGCTGGTGAACCTCTGCCGGAAGCTCTCGGTTCTCGCGCCGGGCAGTGAGATTCGGGTCGAGGATCTGCCGCCGGAGATCCTCGCCGCCGGGAGCGCGGCCGACGCTGATACCGACTGGGAGAAAGCGCTGGCCGGGTGGGCGGACCGTCAGTCCCTGAGCGGCAGGGCGCCCCTGCTGGAGCAGGCGCTGCCCGCGCTGGAGCGGATCCTGATCCGCGCCGCCCTCAAGCGCACCCAAGGCCACCGCCAGGAGGCCGCGAGGCTCCTCGGCTGGGGCCGCAACACGCTCACCCGCAAGCTCAAGGAGCTGGGTATGTCGGAAGGAGAGTCGGAGGGGTCGGCCGAGGAAGCCGAAACCGGCGGTTAGCCCGCCCCCGGGTTACCCCGATACCGGCGCGTCCTGCGTTTCCCGGCTGGTGCGCAGGCTCCCGACGAGCTCGCCGACGCTCTCGAAGCCGTTCTCGCGCAGGTACTCCGCGATTCCCTCGTTCACCTTCCTGCAAACGAAGGGATCGTAGAAGAGCGCCGTCCCGATACCGACCGCCGAGGCGCCGGCAATCAGGAATTCCACGGCATCGGTCGCCGTGGTGATGCCGCCCTGCCCGATGATGGGCACTCCGTGCGGCTTCGCCACCTCGTACACCTGGTGGACCTTGAGCAGCGCGATCGGCTTGATCGCAGGGCCGGAGAGGCCTCCCTGGACGTTGCCGATGACGGGCCGGCGCGTCCGCGCATCGATGGCCATGCCCATCATCGTGTTGATCACCGACAGCGCATCGGTCCCGGCCTCGATGCATCGCCGCGCATTCTCGCGGATGTCGGTCTGGTTGGGTGAGAGCTTGGTGATGAGGGGCTTCTTCGTCGCGCGGCGGCAGGCCTCGACCACCTGCGCGGACATCTCAGGATAGTTGCCGAACGCCACGCCGCCCTCCTTCACGTTGGGGCAGGAGATGTTGATCTCGATGGCGTCGATGGGCGACTGGTCGAACAGGCGCGTGACCTCGGCGTACTCCTCCACCGTGGAGCCGGAGACATTGGCGATGAAGCGCGTCTCGGTGAAATCGAGCTGCGGCAGGATGCGGCGCACCACGTGCGCCGCGCCCGGGTTCTGCAGGCCGATGGCATTCAACATCCCGGCGGGCGTCTCATACACACGGTGAGGCGGATTGCCGAGCCGCGCGGCGAGGGTCGTGCCCTTCAGCACCACCGCGCCCGCATCGCGGTTGGAGAAACCCTCGATCCGCGTGTACTCCTCGCCGAAGCCGACGCAGCCGGAGAGCAGCACGATGGGCGAGGCGAGCTCCAGTCCGCAGAACTTCAGGCGCAGCGCGCCCGCAGAGCCATTCGTGTCGTGGGTCATGTCGGCACCTTAAAGCACAGGCACATGGGCGCGCCCCATCAAAGCTTGCGGACGTGGACGTCTACTCTGCCCCGCGGCCCGATCAGCCACGAGCCGAGCCAGCCCGTGATCCAGACGATGAGCGCCGTCGCGAACGCCGACCAGAACCCGCCGTAGATGTGGAATCCGGGCAGCATCCACGCCACCAGCGCCACCATCGCCGTGTTGACGACAGCCAGGAAGAATCCGAGGCTGAGGATCGTGATCGGCAGGGTGAGGATCACCAGGACCGGCCGCACGACCGCATTGACGATCCCGAGCAGCAGTCCGGCGAGCACCAGCGTCCCGGCGTTGTCGATGCGGATCCCATGGACCCATCGCGTCGCGACCCAGAGTCCGACTGCGCTGATCAGCGCCCGCAGCACGAAGCGCGTCATGCTCCCTCCCGCCGCGCGAAGCCCTCGATCAAGGCCTTCAATCGGGTCATCGCCGCCTGCCAGCCGGTTCGCAGCCGCAGATACTGGGCGTCCCACTCCGGGCCGCCCGGCACGCCGGAGCCCAGGAGACGCAGAATGGTTCCACCCGTGCGGCCCGGCTCCAGGATGAAGTCGTCGATCAGCGCGCTGTCGGCGGGCGGCAGGGCCGAGCTCGGCAGGTAAATGAGCCGCATCCGGCGGCCAGGCTCGTAGACGTCGATGTGCGCCTCGAGCTCCGTGACCCGATCGACGCACGCGCGAAACAGCCCTCCCGCCCGCGGGCGGATCTCGGCCCTCGGGGAGCACCACGTGCTCAGCTGCGCCGGATCGGTCAGCGCCCGCCAGACCGTCGGCACATCGACCGCGAGGTCGATCCGGTGGGCATAGCCCCGAGTCTTCTCCTTCATGACCGGTAATTGTGCCTCAATCCGAACCATCGTGGTCCGGCTGCGGTTACGCTAGACACACGCGTCGCCTACTTCGGAGGTTCTCATGGCCCTCGTCAACCTGATCGTGGCCCTCGCCCTGCTGCAGTTCTTCGCCTTCGCGACCGCGGTCGGCAATGCCAGGGAGAAATACAAGGTCCCCGCCCCCGCGACCACCGGCAACGAGATGTTCGAGCGCCGCTTCCGGGTTCAGATGAACACGCTGGAGCTGCTCATCATGTTCGTCCCGGCCATCTGGATGTTCGGCTTCTACGTCAATGCCCATGCCGCGGCAGGGCTCGGCGCGCTCTACATCATCGGGCGCTGCATCTATTACTTTTCCTACGTGAAAGACCCGAGCAAGCGGTCCCTCGGCTTCGGACTGTCCGCCGGTCCCGTCGCGGTGCTCGTCATCGGCGCGCTCGTCGGCGCCGCCGCCGGTGTCATTCACGGCCTCCGCTGATCCGGGCGATTCAGTCCGACTCGGATTTGATGGGCCGGGTCATGAGCATCCGCACCGCGTCCCGCGCCGCGACGTGCTCGTAGAGCACCTGGTAAACCCCCTCGCAGAGCGGCATCTCCACCCCCGCGCGTGCGGCGACCCCATGCAGCGCCTTGGCTGCGGGGTATCCCTCCACCACCTGCCCGATGTCCGCGAGCGCCTGGCTCGGCGTCTTGCCTGCCGCCAGCTCCAGGCCGAAGCGCCGGTTGCGCGACTGATCGTCCGTGCACGTGAGCACCAGGTCCCCCAGGCCCGCCAATCCCATGAACGTGTCGCGCTGCGCGCCGAGCGCCACTCCGAGCCGCATCATCTCCGCCAGGCCGCGCGTGATCAGCGCCACTCGAGTGTTGGCGCCGAAGCCGAGTCCGTCGGACAAGCCGGCCCCCACGGCCAACACGTTCTTCACGGCGCCGCCGACCTCGACACCGACGATATCCGTCGATGTATAGGCGCGGAACTGCGAGGAGGAGAGATCCTGCGCCAGGCTCTTGGCGAACGCGGCATCGGACGACGCTATCGTCATTGCCGTAGGCAGGCCTGCGCCGACCTCGCGTGCGAAGGTCGGTCCCGAGAGCACGGCCAAGGCCCGCTGGGGGCCGAGGATTTCGCGGGCCACCTGGTGGGGCAGCAGCCCGGAGGGAAGCTCGAACCCCTTGGTCGCCCAGGCGAGCCGCATTTGCGGCGAAAGAAGCGGCTTGATCTGCCCGAGCAACGGGCGCAAGGCGTGGCTGGGCACGGCGATGAGTACGTCGCACGTGCCGCGCAGCGCCTCCACCAGCTCGGGCTCCACGGCCAGCGCCGGCGGGAACGCGCCCGCGGCAAGGTAGCGGTCGTTACGCCGCTCCCGCGCCATGGCCGCCAGGCGCTCGCGGTCGCGGCCCCATAGCCGTGTGGGCCGGCCGCTGCGCGCGAACTGGATGGCGAGCGCCGTTCCCCAGGAGCCCGCGCCCAGCACGGTTACGTGCGAGTCCCTCCGGGCGATGACGCTCATGACCTCACCTTGCCGGTTAGTGCCCGTCGACGCATGTCGAGCCCGAATCACAAAGCCGCACGCGAGCACGCCCCAAGGCGCAGGGGCGAGGCGGGGCTTTCGCCGCAGCACTGCTTCGCTCCGCCGAGCGAGCCGCGCTCAAAAGCCACGCCTTTTGCTCGAGGCGCGCTGGGCCGGGCACGAGCCCGGATCCAGCGCTTCAAAACTAGTTCGTCTGCCCGGGCGGCTGGTTCTGGTTGGCCGCGTAGAGCGCGTCGAAGTTGACGGGCGGCAGCAGAAACTGCGGAAATCCGCCCTGAGTCACCAGATGCGAGACGGCGGCGCGCGCATAGGGGAACAGGACTCCCGGGCAGACGCTGCCGATGGCGCGCTTCGCGTCCTCCTCCGACAGGTTCCGCATCAAGAAGATGCCCGCCTGCTTGACCTCCACCAGGAAGATGGTGGCATCGTTCTGCTTCGCGGAGACGGTCACCGTCAGGACGATCTCACGCACGTCGGCGGCGAGCGCCGCGGCGCCCGTCTGCAGATCCAGGTTGATCTGAGGATTCCAGTTGCCGTCCACGCGCGGGCCGTTCGGCGCCTCGTAGGAGCAATCCTTCAGGTACACGCTCTGCAGGGCGAGGACCGGGTCATTGGTGGCCTCGGGCGCCGGCGCGATGCCGGCAGCTTCATTCGTCATCTGTCACACTCCAATCTGCAAAAGTTTGTCGAGGCCTCCGCGGGCCTCGAGATCGTGGAGATCGTCGCACCCGCCGACGTGCGTCTCGCCGATGAAGATCTGCGGCACCGTGTGCCGCCCGCTGCGGGATATCATCTCCGTCCGGGCCGCGGGCATGGTCTCGATGTCGATCTCCTCGAGCTCGACGCCTTTGTGCTCCAGCAGTTGCCGCGCGCGCGCGCAGTACGGACACCAGCTCGTGGCGTACATCACCACCTTCGGACGGTTGCGAGGCTCCGTCCCTGCGCCCTCTGAGCCCCGCATCCGCGGGTCGATACTCATTGGGAAATCCCTTCGGGCCGGCTGCCGCCGTGCATGATCGTTCCCGACGATTTTGTGCTCGGCCCATCCTGGGCCTCGCCGCTTCGCGGCCGGCTGCCGCCGTCCAAAATCGTTCCTGACGATTTTGTCATCCGGCCGCCTTCGAGCCTTTCTCGAGCGGCAGGTTGTCCGAGCGCCAGGCCGCGAGGCCGCCGCGCAGGTTGAACGCCTGCGTGAACCCCTGAGTCTTCAGCTGCCGGGCGGCCGATGTTCCCAGCGAGCCCGTCTCGTCATAGACGATGAGCGGCTTCTGGACATACTTCTTCAGCGTCTCGCCAGCCTTCAGGATCTGCTCCCCGTCCATGCGCCGGGCGCCGGAGAGGTGACCGGCGGCATACTGCTCGGCGGGCCGAAGGTCGATGATCACCGCGCCGCGATTCATCAAACGGATCGCATCCTGCGGCGAGATCGCGCTGAAACTTTCCGCGCGCGCGCGCATCTCGAACACAATGGCCAGCACCAGCACGACGACGGTCGCGGCGACGAGCCAATGATTCACCTGGATGTATTGAGCGAGACGGTCCATGCGGAAGGCACCCGACGACAGCGCCGGCCATAAAAAGGGCGCGCATTATAGCGCTCAAATGCGACTCCTCCGCATCCTCGGCATCGGGCTGATCACGCCCGTCCTTCTCCATGCGCTCGCCGCTGCCCCGGCGGCAGCGGCGCCGCTCGAGCGCTCCCACGTCAATGCGACCCAGGCGCAGGCGCAGCTCTCGGCGGTCCGCAATCAGATCGCGCGCATCGCCCGGCAGGTGAGCCGGGGCCAGGCGGAGCGGGACCGCCTCACCCGCCAGCTTCGGGCGACGGAAGAATCCGTCGGCAAGGCACGGGCCGCACTGGATGCGCTGCGTCAGCAGCGCATGGCCACGGCCGCGCGGCGGGCGCGGCTGAAGGCCCGCAAGCAGCAGCGCGAGGCCGATCTCGCGCGCAAGCGCAAGGCGCTCGCGGGGCAGCTGCGTGCCGCCTATCTCATCGGGCGGCAAGAGCCGCTGAAGCTCCTTCTCAACCAAGGCGACCCGGCCCGGGCCGGCCGGATGTTCGTCTACTACAGCTATTTCAGCCGCGCGCGGGCGCTGCAGATCCAGGCCATCGAGGCGGATCTGCAGCAGATCGGGCAGTTCGATGTCCAGCTGCAGGCGCAGGATGCCAAGCTCGCCGGCCTGCAGCAGGCGCAGCAGGCCCAGGTCTCGACCCTGCAGCAGGCTCGCACCCACCGCCTGCAGGTGCTGGCGAGCATCTCCGCCCAGACCCGGACCCGCGCTGCGCGGCTCGCCCTCCTGCGGCGGCAGCAGCATGGCCTCGAGTCGCTGCTGGCGCGGCTGCGTCGGGCCACGGCGAGCCTGCCGGAGGCGGAGCTGGGTAATTATCCCTTCGGCCGCCTTCGCGGCCGACTGCTGCGGCCGGTGGCCGGCAGGATCATCGCCAGCTACGGCCAGGTGCGTGCCGGAGGCCTGAGGTGGCAGGGCGATCTCTTCGCCACGGCGCGCGATGCGCCCGTGCACGCCGTGTCGCAGGGACGGGTCATCTATGCCGACTGGCTCGCCGGCCTGGGCCTCCTCATCATCATCGATCATGGCGGGGGCTTCATGAGCCTCTATGGGCACAATGCCCGCCTGTACGAGTCGGTCGGCCAGCACGTCGCCGCCGGCCAGACGATCGCGCAGGCCGGTGACAGCGGCGGCAGCGCCCGGCCGGAGCTCTATTTCGAGATCCGCAAGGACGGCGAGCCGCTCAACCCTCAGATATGGCTGAGGCATTGAACTTGTGAGCGGCTTCAAGCTTTGAATTCGCGGGCGGCGCCCTTTTGGGCGAACCGCCAACTCGCGCAAGGCCGGCAAGTCCCTCCGGAGGCGACAGTGGCCGCCATTTCTCAAGATCGAAGATGGCTGCCGCGGCATGAGCCCGCCTCTGGAAGACAAAACGACGCCTGAGACGCGCTCCGGCCGGCCCGAGGGGGCGGCCGGTAAGCCCTCCGAGCCGTGGGGCGGGTTCGAGCCCTATGCGCAGGTCTTCAGGATGCTTCTGCCGCGCGCGCAGGGCGTATCGATATACGACGCCCGCGGCACGCTGCGCTGGTCGGGCGATGCGGCCCCGGCTGCTGAAGTGACGTCCGTCGTCGCTGGTGCAGTTGCCGAGGTGCG
The DNA here is from genome assembly GCA_019352035.1 of Pseudomonadota bacterium. GTDB lineage: Bacteria > Pseudomonadota > Gammaproteobacteria > Steroidobacterales > Steroidobacteraceae > 13-2-20CM-66-19. The sequence continues at coordinate 62,291 of JABBNZ010000006.1, forward strand.
CCAGGTTTCCGAGAGCGTCGGCGACCTCCATATGCTTCCTGACGGCGCGCCGGCGTACGTGATCTGGATTCGGGACGACTCACAGCGCCTGCTCGCGATCGTTGCCGTCGTGTGCGCGCGCGGCGGTGAGGGGGACATCGAGGTCCGCAGCTTCTCGCTCGTGCACGCATTGCTGCGGCCCGCCCTGGACTGTCTGCGCCGCGACCTGCTCGCGCGCATCGCCATCGGCAGACTCAGGCGCACGGTGGCGGACCTGGACAAGATGCGCCGGAGCACTCAGGAAGGCAGCTTCGATTCGCTGACCGGTCTCTACACGCGGCCCGCCTTCGAGACGCGCGTGCGGCTCGAGGTGGCCAGCGCCGAGGACACCTCCAGCTGGGCCTCTCTTTACATCAACGTCGACCAGCTCCACGTCATCAACGACAACTTCGGCATGAGGGTCGGCGACGGCGTGCTGGGCCAGCTCGGGGAGCTGCTGCGCAGCCGCCTGCCGCCGCGGGCGTTCGCGGCGAGGATCTCCGGCGACCGGTTCGCGCTGCTCGTGCCCGTCCACTTGGACGATGCCGAGCGGTTCGGAGAGCTGCTGCGCGAGGCGGCTGAGCAGCTCGGCACCCTGCACGGCAACTCGCGGCTGCGAGTCTCCATCAGCGTCGGTGTGGCCGAGCTCGACTCCAGAGAGGGCGAGCTGATGCACTCGCTCGCCGCCGCGGAGACCGCCTGCAAGGCCGCCAAGGACCGCGGCCGCAACCGGGTCGAGGTCTACCGCGCCAACGATGCCAGCCTGGTGCGAAGGTTCGCGGACATCAACATCGCCGGACGGCTCCACGATGCGATCAGCTGCGGCCGGCTGCGCCTCGATGCGCAGCTCATCCTGCCCTTCGGCCGGGATTCGGGACTGACGCCCCACTACGAGCTCCTCGTGCGCATGATCGACGAGGACGGCACTGCCGCGGGTCCCGACAGCTTCATGTCGGCTGCGATGCGCAATCAGCTGATGCCGAGCATCGACCGCTGGGTGATCGAGGCCGCCATCGAGCGCCTCAAGAGCTACGCCGCCACCTTCTCCGGCGTACCCATGCGCTTCGCGATCAACTTCTCCGGCCAGTCGCTCAATGACGAGAGCTTCGAGGGCTTTCTCATCGAACGGATCGCCTCGAGCCGGCTGCCGCCCGAGCTCTTCTGCTTCGAGCTCACCGAGAACGCCACCATCGCGAGCGTCGCGCGGGCCACGGCCCTGATGGGCAAGCTGCGCGCGCTCGGCTGCGGTATTGCCCTCGATGACTTCGGCACCGGGTTCTCCTCGCTGTCATACCTGCGCCAGCTGCCGGTGACCATGCTGAAGATCGATGGCAGCTTCGTCCGGGACGTCGTCAGCGACCCGCGCGCCGAATCGATGGTGCGCGCCATAGCGCAGCTCGCGCGCACCATGTCGCTCACGACGGTCGCCGAATACGTCGAGACAGAAAGCATCCGCGCGCGCGTCGCGACACTGGGCGTGGATTACGGTCAGGGATACGCGATCTCCAAGCCGCTGCCGCTCGATGATCTGCTGGCCCAGATCACCGGGACGCCTCTGGCCGGCGCGCAGAGCCGCTTCACGGACGAGGCCCGCGGCGCGCAGCCCCTGAGCACCGTCCGCAGGGCGTGAGAATACAACCGGCGGTCGGGCGGCCATTGACCGCCGGGACACGCCGTAGCATCGTTTCATCCTTTGATCCCACGGGGGGATTGCTCACATGCCGATGCGGTCGCGCACGCTGATCGCTCTCGTTACGGGGGCCATTTTCGGCTTTTCCGCCGCTCTCGCGGGCGGCGTGCTGGCGGGCCCGAGTGCCCAGGGTCGCCAGGGCGGCAACACGCTCGAGACGGTCGTACAGCCCATACAGACGGGGCAGGCTCCAGCGGCCGGTACCAGCGCCGTCCCGTCCACCGACGCTGATGGCCTCCCGTGGCAGGAAGCGCGCCTCTTCGCGGAGGTCTACGAACACATCAAGCGCGACTACGTCGATCGGATCAGCGACCGCAAGCTGATGGACGCCGCGATCCGCGGCATGGTGTCTTCGCTCGATCCGCACTCCGCCTATCTGAACAGCCGGGAGTTCGAGGACACCCGCCTGAGCGCCATGGGCTCCTATCCGGGTGTCGGCATCGAGGTGGACGCGGACGGGTCCGCGGTGAAGATCCTCCACGCCGTGCCCGGCTCCCCGGCGGAGCGGGCAGGTCTGCGCGCGGGTGACGAGATCCTCGCTATCAACGGCAAGGAGGTTGGCACCAATGTCTCCGGCGCCATCAATCACATGCGCGGTACCTCGGGGAGCACGGTGACCCTCACCATTCACCGCGCGGGCAAGCCCGGCGTGATGAATGTCGCCCTGCGCCGCGCGAACGTCGAGGTGCACAGCGTCCTCTACCAGACCTTGAGGCCCGGATACGGTTATGTGCGCATCGAGGAATTCAGCGATACCACGCCCGATGAGGTAAATGCGGCAATATCGAGTCTACAGCGCAACAATTCCGGCGGTCTTCGCGGGCTGGTGCTCGACCTGCGCGACAATCCAGGCGGTGTGCTCGAGTCCGGCGTGGCGGTGGCGGACGATTTCCTCAACAGCGGCGTCATCCTTACCGCCGAGGGCCGCACGACCGACGCCCGGTTCGAGATGGATGCCACGCCGGGGGACCTGATGAACGGTGCGCCCATCGTAGTGCTGGTGAACAGCGGCACCGCGTCAGCGGCCGAGATCCTCTCGGCTGCGCTCAAGGACCACGGCCGCGCACTGCTGATCGGGCAGAAGACGTATGGCAAGGGCACCGTGCAGACCGTGATTCCGCTGCGGTACGGCGGCGCCGTGAAGCTCACCACTTCCCACTACTTCACCCCGTCGGGTGGCTCCGTGCAGGGCAAGGGCATCCTCCCGGATATCGTGGTCACCGGCCCGGGCCACCACCAGCCGGCCCCGATCATGACCGCCAAGGGCGGCCACTCTCTGCAGTCCCGCGACGCCGAGGTGCAGCTGGCGCTGAATACTCTACGGGCCGAGGTGCGCGGCGGAGAAGGGTCCGCACGTCTGGTGAAGACCATGGCGACAGACGTCCCCCCGGCACTCACCGCGGACGACCTGGTGCCATGAATCCATAGGTAAAACGGGCCTGCGGCCGCTTTACCCGCGGCATCGTGCCGCTCGGGGCTTCACCCTCGCCCGGCTCCGCGCCGGGCGTTCAAAGTCGCGCTCCTGCGACTTTAGTGCGGACCGTGCCTTCGTTGCCGCGGCAGGCCCGGGGACGCAATCCCTGATAGCCTTCGAGGCCCGCTCCCGCGATCAGCGGGGGCTCTGGGAAACCCTGGAGCGTACTGCAACGTGCTGTCATGGCTGCTCGATTTCGTGCTGCACCTCGACCGGCATCTGGTCGCATTGGTGGTGCGCGTCGATATCTGGATCTACCCGATCCTTTTTGCCGTCATCTTCGGGGAAACCGGCCTCATCGTGGCGCCGTTCCTGCCCGGGGACTCGCTGCTCTTCGGCGTGGGCGCCCTGGCTGCCGTCGACACCAGCGGTACGCTCAAGGCACCGATCCTGTTTCTCGTGCTGGGATCGGCGGCCGTGCTGGGCAACACCGTCAACTACGCGGTCGGCCGGTGGCTGGGTCCGCCCGCCTTCAGCGGCCGCTATCGTCTGCTCAAGGTGGAGTACCTTCGCCGCACGGAGGGGTTCTTCCGCCGCCACGGCGGCCGGGCGGTCGCGCTGTCGCGGTTCATCCCGATCATCCGCACCTGCATGCCCTTCGTCGCCGGTGTCGGCCGCATGCCCTACGCGCGCTTCCAGGGTTACAACCTCTTCGGCGGCTTCGCCTGGGTGGCGCTGTTTCTCTGGGGCGGCTATCTCTTCGGCAACGTGCCGGTGGTGAAGCGCAATTTCGGCCTCGTCACCATTCTCATCATCGCGGTGTCGCTGATCCCCGTGGCGGTGGCGTTCCTCAAGCGGCGCCGAGCGACTGCCGACCGGGCCGGCTGAGAAGGAGCCGCCTGACTACGGCGACTCGAGGGTGCGGCCGTACCGCACCGTGTCCACGCCGACGTTCCAGATCTGCCGCACACGCTGCATCCCATCGCACATCCATCCGTCGCCGCGGTAGAACCGCTCCGCGCGGACATTGCCCGCGACGACCCAGAGCACGGCGCGCCTGAGCCCCAACCGGTAAAGCTCGTCCCGGGCCGCCGATACGAGTGCCCGTCCGATGCCCCGGCCCCAGCAGTCAGGCTCGACGTAAAGTGCGCAGAGCTCCCCGCAGCCGCGGGCCTCTTCATCGCGGGCCAGTGAGTAGGTGGCGAAGCCGAGGATCGTATCGGCCTCGATGGCCACCAGCGTTCTGGGCTGCGCCGGATCCAGGCCGGCGAACTCGTAACGCCGCGCCCACTCCTGCGGCCGCAGACCGTCGAGATACGCGCCAGCCAGTACGCCGCGGTAGGCCGCCTGCCACGCGCGCACGTGAACGCGGGCCACCGCCATCGCATCATCGGGCGCGGCGGGCCGCATATTCATCCGATCCTCGGCGCGCGGACTCGAGCATTCATGCTGGAGAGGAAGGGCTGCCCCCCAATTGGAAATCCCCTCCCTTGAGAGGGGAAGGCATCACATCGCAGCGGCACGGCTTTGCCCGAGCGCTGCCTCCAGCGCGCTCGTCAGTGGCTTGAGAAAGAACGATTCCTCCGGCATCAGCCGCGCATCGATCCCGTGCCGCCGCAGGGTGTCCGCCACCACGGGACCGACCGCGGCCACCAACGTGTTGGCGAGCGCCGATCGGGCGCCATCCTCAGATGCCAGCGAGATCAGCCGCTCGACCTGCGCCGAGCTGGTGAAGGCGATGGCATCCACTCCCCCTCCGCGCAGGCGATCCACCAGGCTGAGCACGGCCTGCTCGTCGGCGGCATCGGCATAGACATACGGCGCCACCGCGGACACCTTCGCGCCGGCGCTCTGCAGGAAATCGATGAGCGGGCGGTTCGGCTCGGTCCCGTAGAGCTGCACGCCCACCCGCCTCTTGCGCAGGTCGAAGCTCCTGAGACCGGCGATCACCCCGGCGGTCGTCGGCGGCGCGGCGGCGATGTCCGGCCTCATTCCCAGCTCGCGCAGGGCCTTCGCGGGCTTGGGTCCGCGTGTCATCTTGCGCAGCCCGGCGAGCGCATCGATGAATCGCGGCTTCAGCGCCGGCTCGTGACGCTCGATGCAGGAAAGAACGCGCCTCAGTCCCTCTCCGGTGAGCAGGATCAGATCGTCGAAATCACCCGCCGCAAGCCGCCGGCTCCACGCGAGCACGGCCGTCGGATCGGGCGCGTCGCGGATGGAGATGAGCGGACAGCGGATGACGCGCGCGCCGCGCCGCTCGAGCAGTGCCGCGAATACTTCGATCTCGCGGCTCTCGGGCAGAGCGATGGTGCGGCCGGCCAGGGAAAGAGCACTCATGGAGGCCATCTCCGGGCGTCCCTGGGCTCAGCTCGCCGCAGCCGAGGACCGGGTCTGCAGCAGATAAGCTGCCGCGCTGATCACGATCAGCGCCAGGAGACCGGCGATCTCGGCTTTGGTGGCCAGGAAGATGATGACCAGCATGCCTCCGATGCCGACCGCCGCCGCCGCCCCGAGCCAGCGAAACCCGAGCGGTCTTCCCGCCAGGGCAACCCCGCGGCGCGCCAGGCGCCAGGCGGCAACGCAGCCGGCGATATAGAGTCCGGCCACCGTGAGCGCGGAGAGCACCGCCAGCTCAACGAAGGTGCTGCTCAATGCCATCGCGATCTGCACCGTCGCGTAAGTGAGGATCGCCACATGCGGCACGTGCGTGCGCGGGTGCACGCGCGCCAGCGCTCGCGGCAGCAATCCGTCCCGGGCAATCGCAAACATCATGCGCGGACTGCCGAGAATGTCGCTGCCGATACAACCCAGCATGGAGATCGCCGCGCCGATGTACATGAGGCCGCGCAACCCCGGTCCGAACTGCGCCATGGCATCCGCCAGCGGCACCTTCGAGGCGGCGAGCGCGGGCCCGAGGATTCCCTGCGCCACGACCTGGATCGAAACGTAGAGGAACGCGACGGTGCCCAGTGCCAGGCCCAGCGCGCGCGGAATCGTGCGCGCCGGCTCCACCACCTCGCCGCTCGCGCAGAGCGCGGTCTCCATCCCGATCAGCGCGAACAGGGCCAGGATGACGGCGCGCCCGGGTGCGATGGCCGTCACCGCGCCCAAGGAGACGAAGTTCGCGCGGTGTATCGCCGTCGCGCCGACAATGATGAAGATAAAGAGAGGCACCAGCTTCAGCGCCGTCGCGAAGCCGATCAACCGCGCCCCGCTGCGAACGCCCCGCACGTTGATCAGAGCGACGCCGCCGATGGAGCCAACGATGACGGCCGTGCGCACGACGAGGACCCAACCCGGCGGACTGACGCTGGCCGCGACGTCCGCAAGCGCTGCCGCCACGCTTGCACCGGACATGAGACTGCCGAACCACTTGAGGGTGCCGGCGACGTAGCCCACGAGAGGCCCCAGCGACACCTCGATGTAACCGTACACTCCGCCGCTGGTCGCAATCCGGCTGCCGCCCTCGGCGAAGCAGATTCCAACTGCGCCGACCGCCAACGTGCAGGCGAGAAAGGCCAGCGGGGCATAGACCCCTATGGCCGCCGCAAGCGCGCCGGGCACGGCGAATATGCCGGCACCGACGATGATGCTGATGACGCTGGCGGCGAGCCCCCATGTTCCAAGTGCTCGCACCAAGCCGGCATCGCGTGCGTTTGCGGACATCGAGGCACTGTATCACGCGTCCGCGGTGCCTCACCCGCCCTTGCTGTAGTCGTACCACACCGCCTCGATGTTGTGTCCGTCCGGATCGTGGACGAACGCGGCGTAGTATCCCGGCCAGTAATCGCGGTATCCCGGGCCGCCGTTGTCCTTGCCGCCGGCGCTGAGCGCGGCCGCGTGGAACGCCTTGACCTGCGCTTCGCTGCGGACCTCGAACGCGAGGTGCAGCGGCAGCACGGACTGTTTCTTCGCGATCCAGAAATCAGTGTTCTTGCCGTCGTTGAAACCGGCGGAATCGCCGAATTCCATGTTGTTGCGGTAACCGAGGGGCGCCAACGCCTTGCCGTAGAACGCCTTCGATCTGTGGTAATCGGTGACCGGAAGAGTGGTATGCGCAATCATGGGCTTGGCCTCCTGGAAGCGAGCGGTCCGGGCAGCTTACCGCCGCCGGAGCGGCCCGGGTCATTCCGTGACCGGGCACCCCGATGCGGCAATATCGCTGTCGAGTCCACTCCGGCTGCGCTATTCTCGCCGCGGAGGCCGCCGCCGGCGCGGCCCGGGACAATGTACACACGCACCGCATCGATCGACGCCGCCGTGGCGCGGCCGCCCCACTGGGGCAGATTGCTTTCGCCCCGATACTGGCCCACCTGGGCCGGCCTCGGCGTACTGCGGCTGCTCACCTTGCTGCCCTTCCGTCTGCAGCTTGCGATCGGCGCCAGCCTTGGGGCGCTGCTGCGCCGCCTGCCCGTGCGCTTCGTGCGCATCGCCCGGCGCAACATCGAGCTCTGCCTGCCGGAGCTCGACCCGGCGCAGCGCAGGCGCCTGCTCGACCGTCACTTCACCAGTCTCGGCATCGCGCTCGCGGAGATCGCGATGGCTTGGTGGTGGCCCACCGAGCGGCTGAAGACGATCTCGAGCATGGAGGGCATGGAGCACATACGGGCTGCGCTCGAGCGCGGCCGCGGCGCGATCCTCCTCACGGCGCATTTCACGCCGCTCGAGATCGGCGGCAGGATCGTGGCCGCGGCGACGCCGGTCAACATCATCTACCGCCCGTCGAAGAACCAGGCGCTGGCTCACGTGCTCAGCCGCTGCCGCAGCCGTAACGGCGGCCGCGCGATACCCCGGGACGACATCCGCTCCATGATCTCGGCCCTCAAGAACAACGAGGTTGTCTGGTATGCGCCCGACCAGAGCTACCGGAAGAAAGGCGCGCAGAGGGTGTCGCTCTTCGGGATTCCCGCGCCGACCAACACCGCCACTTCGCGGATCGCGCGGATGACCGGCGCCGCCGTGCTGCCTTACTTCGTGGAGCGGCTGCCTGGGTCGGCGGGCTATCGCGTGGTCATCCAGCCCGCGCTCGAGAATTTCCCGAGCGAATGTCCGTGCGCCGACGCGGAGCGATTTCACCGCCTGATCGAGGCGCAGGTGCGGGCCGTGCCCGACCAGTACCTGTGGATCCACCGCCGCTTCAAAGGCATGACCGCGGCGGATCCCGACTACTACGGGCGCGATCTGGCCGCCGCGCTCGCCGCCCGCCAGGCATCCGCCGTTTCACCCGTGGCGTAATCCGCCGCGGCGGCTGCCTTCTCGGCCGCCCATCGCGGGCCGATGCGCCGACCCGGCCGTGGCGCCAGCCAGATCGAAGGCTGCCACGGTTGGTTCCGGATGAAAGCCGCGCTATCGTTCGCGCCTCTGCAGCACGGAGACCACCACATGCCTGCGCCTTTCCCGACCGCTTCGAATACCCCGCCCCGCCGCTTCCCGCTCAAACCGTCAGCAGCACTGGGGTTGGCGGCCTTCGCCGCCTTCGCGCTCGCAGGGACGGCCCCGGCCGTTTCCGCGGCAACGCCGCCGGCGGCGCGCCAGGCCCTGGAGGCGGCCATCCACGGCTCGTGGCGCACTCCCTCCTTCGTCGAGCGCGACAAATTCCGCCATCCGCTGCAGACGCTCGAGTTCTTCGGCATCCGTCCCGACATGCGCGTCATCGAAGTGCTGCCGGGCGGGGGCTGGTATACCGAGATCCTGGCGCCCTTCCTGCGCGATCACGGCGAGCTGATCGAGGCCACCTCGCCCGCGGCGGGCACCACCGGCTGGCAGCACCGCTCGGCGCTGCACTACTCCGCGAAGCTCGCCGCCGACCCCGCGGTCTACGGCAAGGTGCGGCTCGAGCCGTTCGAGCCGCTCAACTATATGCACCTCGGGGCGCCGAATTCCGCCGACATGGTGGTGACGTTCAACAACATGCACGATCTGATGTTCGAGAACGTGCACCACGAGGTCACTCCCATCTTCCTCGAGAAGTTCCTGCGCAGCGCGTTTCACGTGCTCAAGCCGGGCGGCATTCTCGGCATCGCGGGCCATCGTTGCGCCCCCGGCACCCCGCTGCCCGAGTGCTTTCCGTGGGCGCGCCTCCCCCAGGCTTTCGTGATCCACGAGGCGCAGAAGGCGGGTTTCCAGCTCGGTGGAACCTCTGAGGCGCTCGCGAATCCGAAGGACCCGCGCAACATCCCGGTCTTCGATCTGCCGCCGTCGTTGGCGGACAACAGCGCGGCGGCCCGCAAGCGCTACGCGGGCATCGGCTATGCCGACGATTATCTGCTGAGGTTCATCAAGCCGGCGACCTGACCCGCAACGTATTCGCCGGCCGGCGCGGTCGGCCGGCGAATTCCGCACCGGACCGCGTCACTCGACGCCGCCCATCAACCGCTTCACCGGCGGTGTGATCAGCAGCATGACGGCGCCGGCGAGGGCGCTCCACCAGAACAGCTTCAGGTACAGCGCGGGGAGCGTCGCGAGTTGGTGGGCGTTGTAGTCTCCGGACAGCAGACCCGCCAGAAAGCTTCCCAGGGCCAGGGTAAGGAACCACAGCCCCATGGTCTGGCCGCCGAAGCGCGCCGGCGCCAGCTTGGTCGTCGAGGACAGTCCCACGGGCGAGAGGCACAGCTCGCCGCACGCGTTCAGGAAGTAGGTCGCGGTGAGCCACAGGAGGGAGACCTTGCTCCCGTGCAGCACCCGCAAGGCCGCCACGTACATCACGAGCATGCTCGCCGCCATCAGCAGCAGGCCCCACCCGAACTTCGCCGGCGAGGACAGATCCCGGCCCCGCCGTCCGAGCCTCAACCACAGCGCGGCGAATACCGGGGCCAGCGCGATGACGAACAGCGGGTCGATCGTCTGGGTGTCCCCCGGCGGCATGTTCCAACCGAGGATGCGCAGGTCGGTATACCGCTGCGCAAACAGCGTGAAGGACCCGAACATCTGCATGTAGGCCATCCAGAACACGGTGGACGCCGCAAACAGCGCGATCATGGCGAACACGCGGCCGCGCTCCTCGCCGGTGAGGCCGCCGAAGAATGCCATGTAGAGAAGGTAGGCAGCCATCAGGACCCCGACCGCCCAGGACAAACGCGCGGCAAGCGCTACGGCATTGACGGCCAGCACGCCGCTCAGCGTCAGCGCCGTGAGCGCGCCGATCGCGGCCACGAAGAGCCACAGCGCGAGCCAGGAGCGGGGGCGGGTGCTCTGCGGGGCGGCGCCGGACGAACCCAGGTAGCGGCGGGTGGCGAGAAATTGCGCCACCCCGAACAGCATGCCGAGCGCCGGCAGCGCGAATCCCGCATGCCAGCCGTAGTGCTGGGCCATGATCGGCACGAACATCGGGCCGAGGAGCGAGCCGATGTTGATGCCCATGTAGAAGATCGAGAAGCCCGCGTCCCGCCGCGAGCCGCCTTCGGGATACAGCTCCCCGACGATGGCGCTGACGTTGGGCTTCAGCAGCCCGACGCCCAGTACGTTGAAGACCAGTCCGAGGAAGAAGAGCCGCGTGCCGCCGGCGGCGAGCATGCCGTTGCCGGCCGTGATCAGCACGCCCCCCGCGGCGACCGCGAGCTGACCGCCGATCAGCCGGTCCGCCACCCAGCCGCCGAGGAGCGAGAGCAGGTAGGTGCCGCCGAAATAGAGCCCCACGATGGCATTGGCGCTCTGGTCACCGAACCCCAGCCCGCCGCGGCCGCTCCCCGCCACCATGAAGAGGATGAGGATCGACTGGATGCCGTAGTAGGTGAACCGCTCCCACATCTCCGTGACGAAGAGCGTCGCCAGGCCGCGCGGATGGCCGAAAGCAGTAGCCTCCGCAGCGGCGCCGGCTGCGCCATGGCGCTGCGCGCCGGGCCCTGCCGTATCGGGGGTGGCCTTATTCATGCCGAGCGTTATATCAGTTGCCCATCCGTCTCGCGCGACCCCTGAATGAGCCTGGCTAGGCACACGGAGGTGCCCCGCCGCCGCAGGTGGCGGGCGTTGAGCCAAAAAACCACGTTTTTTGGCTCAACGGCGCTGGGACGGGCAGGAAGCCCGGATCCAGCGCATCAAATTAGGATGCCTGGGGTTGCTCGGCGTCCTCGCCTTTGGAGCGTTGCAGGATGCGCGCCATGACGAGGCCGCCCTCGAAGAGGAGGTACATCGGAATGGCGAGCAGCGATTGCGACACCGCATCCGGAGGTGTCAGAAAGGCCGCGAAGATGAAGACGCCCAGGAGCACGTAGCCGCGGTAGCTCTTCAGCTTGTCGAGATCCACCAGCCCGGTCAGGACCAGCAGTACCACCGCGACCGGCAGCTCGAAGGCCGCGCCGAACCCGAAGAACATGAGCAGCACGAAATTCAGGTACTGCGAGATGTCCGTCATCATCGTCACGCCTTTGGGCGTCGTGCTGGCGAAGAAGTGGAACATCGCCGGGAACACGAAGAAGTAGGCGAAAGCCACTCCGGTGTAGAAGAGCACGATCGAGGACACGAGCAACGGCAGGGCGAAGCGCTTCTCGTGCCGGTACAGTCCCGGCGCCACGAACGCCCACAGCTGATAGAGCACGTATGGCATCGCCACGAACAGCGCGACGAAGAATGAGAGCTTGAAGGGGGTCGTGAAAGGCGCCGCCACGCCTGTGGCGATGAGCGTGGTGCCCTTCGGCAGCTTGCTGAGGAGTGGTTGCGAGGCGAGCGTGAAGAGGGGGTTGGCGTAGAACGCGCAGGGCACGAACACGATCCCGACCGCCACCAACGCCCGGATCAGCCGATCGCGCAGCTCCAGCAGGTGCGAGATCAGGGAAGCCTCGGCGAGCTTCTCAGGTTCCTCGCTCATGCGTACCCGGGATGGAAGGATCTGACGGACCATCGGCGCCTGCGGCCGCCGCTTCGGGCATGGCTTCGACGCTGCTTTGCGAGGGCGGGGTGGGAGTGGCTTGCGGCTCCCCGTGCTCCGGCATCAGCGGCGCCGCATCGGCGGGAGGAACACCGCCCACGGGCCGCACGGGCTGCGGCCGGATCGTCCGGCCGCGGTCGACGTCGACCTCGTCCTCGAGCTGCTCCTGGAACTGCCGGGCCATGGCGCGCGCCCGGCCCACCCAGCGGCCGACTTCACGCACGACGCGCGGCAGCTTCTCCGGTCCCAGCACCACGAGCGCCAGGATGAAGATGACCAGGATCTCGGAGAACCCGATGTCGAACATGAGCGGCCCCGCTCCCTGCCGTCACGTGAGGCTCAGGCGCTCCGCTCGCTCTTCGCGGCCTCGGCCTTGGGAGCGGCCTTGGTCTCGGGAAAATCGGCGTCAGGGGCATCCGCCCGGATCTGGTGGCGGGGCGATGCGGCGGCGGTTTCCTCCTGCTCGCCCTCGTTCATCGCCTTCTTGAAGCCGCGTACGGCATGGCCCAGATCCTCGCCGACGCTCCGGAGCTTCTTGGCACCGAAGACGACGAGCACCACGACCAGAATGATCAGCAGCTCCTTCATTTCCATAAAGCTTGAACTCCACTCCGCTTACGCGTGAGAGAACATAATCAGGGTCATCATGATAGGCCAATCGGCCGTTTCGGGCCGGGAAAAATCGCAGATCCTTGAACTGGGCGAGGATTGGCTGCGGCGCTCATGGCCGGGGCGGGAGCCGTGCCGTGCCACTGGCCATCCCTGGTGGCGGCAGGGCCCCCGCCACCGCCCTCACTCCTCCAGCCAGAAGGTCACCGGCCCGTCGTTCACCAGCTCGACCTGCATGTCGGCGCCGAATTCCCCGGCCGCCACGGGCGAGTGCGCGTCCGTGGCGCGCGCCACCAGATAGGCGAAGAGCTCGCGGGCCTCCTCGGGGGCGGCCGCGGCGCTGAATCCGGCGCGGTTTCCCTTGCGAGTGTCGGCCGCGAGGGTGAACTGCGGTACGAGCAGCAGTCCCCCGCCGACGTCCCGCAGCGACAGGTTCATCCGCCCGGCGGGATCGGCAAAAATGCGGTAGGCCAGAAGCCGATCGAGCAGCCGATCGGCTGCCGCACGGTCGTCCCCCCGCCGCACGCCGATCAGCGCGAGGGTGCCGCGGCCGATGTCACCGAGGGGCTGCCCGCGCGTGCCGACACTGGCGCGCAAGACGCGTTGGATGAGGCCGATCATCAAATCGCTTCCTGGGGCATGTACACTCGCGTCAGCGGCTCTCGGAGGGGGCGCGCGAAGCCGCTAGCATCGGACACGCCGGGTCCGATAAGATGCGCCGGGGTTTTGCGCGCCGAGCCGGAGAACACGATGGCGGGACGTATGTTGCGTTCACAAGTGCGTTCGAGCATGCGAGTGGCCGCGAGAGCGCTGAAAATCAGCGTGGCGATCGGCCTCGGGTCCCTCGCTGCGGGGGCTGCCTTCGCGCAGCAACCGCAGCTGACGCCCAATCCGCAGCGGGGCCAGGTTCTCTCGTACACCTGCCTGGGCTGCCACGGCATCCAGGGCTACCGCAATGCCTACCCGGATTATGCGGTACCGCGCCTGCGGGGCCAGAACGAGCAGTACATCATCTCCGCGCTGCACGACTACCAGAGCGGCCAGCGCGACTACCCGACCATGCGCATGCAGGCCATGTCGCTCTCCGACCAGGACATCGTCGACATCGCCGCCTACTTCGCGGGCAAGCCGCTGGTCGCCGCGAGCACCGCCCCCAAGCGCCCGGTACCTGCGGCGGCGGCCGTGTGCACCTCCTGTCATGGGAAGGACGGCATCGCCGTGGCGCCGATGTACCCGGACCTCGCCGGTCAGCATGCCAGCTATCTCACCCGCGCGATCCAGGAATACCACAACAAGGACCGCAAGAACCCCATCATGGACAGCATGGCCGCGTCGCTGACCCGCTCGCAGATCGCGGTCATCGTGGACTACTTCAGCACCCTGGCGCCGGGGCTGCGCACCGAGCCCAGGCCGTTCTTCAGCTGGACCGACCGGCAGCAACCGTCGAAAGCCAGTGATTGAGCGGCGGCCCAGGGCCATCCCCTGGGCCGCCAGATCGTTCAGCCGATCAACGCATACTCACTTCACCTGCACGGGGAAGAAGATCCGCTGCCCCCCCCGCTGGACGAGCAAGGCCACGTGACCGTGTGCCTTGGCCACCGCAGCGCGTAGCTGCTCGGCCGTGGACACCCGCTGTCCATTGGCCGCGAGCACGACGTCCCCGGGCTGAATGCCGGCATCCTCGGACGGGCCGCCGACGCCTTCGACCAGGAGGCCGCCATGGGTGTGGGCCTGCTGCTCCTCATCACCGGTGAGCGGCCGCACCGTGAGCCCGAGGCTGCCGCCTTGCTGCTTCGGATGCTCTACGGAGGCCAGCGTCTGATTGCCCATGGATCCGAGTTTCACGGCGATTTGCCGCTGGGCGTGATCCCGCCAGATCGTCAGGTGCACCGTGGTGCCCGGCATGAGGCTCGCGATCCGCACCGGCAGCTGGCTCGAGGTCTTCACCGGCATGCCGTTCAGCGCCAGGATCACATCTCCGGGCTGCATGCCCGCGTGCGAGGCGGGGCTGTTCGGCTCGATTTGCGAGACCAGCGCGCCCTCGGGCTCCGGCAGGCCGAAGGAATCGGCGAGCCCTTGATCGACGTTCTGGATGATGACGCCGAGCTTGCCCCGCTGCACGTGCCCGGTGCTCATGAGCTGATGCGCCACCTGCATGGCGACGTTGATCGGGATCGAGAACGACACGCCCATGTAGCCGCCGGTGCGGCTGTAGATCTGCGAGTTGATCCCGATCACCCGGCCCTGCATGTCGAAGAGCGGGCCGCCGGAGTTGCCGGGGTTGATCGGCACGTCCGTCTGGATGAACGGCACGTAGCCGGAATCCGGAAGCGTGCGGCCCTTGGCGCTGACGATGCCGGAGGTGGCGCTGTTCTCGAAGCCGAACGGCGCGCCGATCGCGAGCACCCACTGCCCGACCTGCAGGGTGTTGGAATCACCCAGCTTGACGGTCGGCAGGTTGTTGGCGGGAATCTTGATGACCGCCACGTCCGCGACCTTGTCCTCGCCGATCACCTTGGCCGTGTACTGGCGCCGGTCGGTCAGCTGGACGGTCACGTGGGTCGCGCCCGCGACGACGTGCGCGTTGGTCAGGATGATCCCGTCAGGCCGGATGATGAAGCCCGAGCCCTCGCCGCGAATGGGCTCCTGCGGCGGCGCCTGGAAGGGCATGCCGCGGAAGAACGGCGCGAATGGGCTGTTGGGGCCGAAGGGGCTGCCCTGGGCCTGCTGATGGGGCGCCTTCTCGATGACGCGGATGTTGACCACCGCGGGCCCGTATCTCTTCACCAGCGTCGTGAAGTCCGGCAGCATCACGGAGACGCCCCCCCTGGGCTCGGCCGAAGTCACGGCCGCGGGCGGCGGCGAGCCCTGCGCATGCGCGACCGTCGGCGCGGCGAAGCCGTAGAGGGCGGCCAGCGGCGCTGCGCCCAGCGCGGCGCCGACCACGGCCGCGATCAGTGGATTTCGAACTGCGGTCCTGACTGTCATATCTCACTCCCCCGAAGGGCTCTGTATGTCTACGGCGCGCAGCATAGGCGCCCGACACTTAAATGACGCTTAAGGGTGCCCTGCCGCCAGGGATGGCCAGTGGCACGGCATGTGTCCTCGCCCCACGAGCGCCGTTGCCCGCAAAGCTCACCGCTACGCCGGGCTTCAGGATCTCCTTTCCAGGCTACAGGCCGCGCCTCTCGAGCCAGGCAATGAGTCCCTGGGTATTGAGCTCCAGGTCACCCTCGAGGAGCCCCAGCACACGCTGCGGAGGCAGCGGGCAGCCGTGCCGGGCGGCGAGCTCGCGCCAGAGGTCTCCCATCCCGGCGCGGATGGCCGCGGCGCGATCCGGGCCGTTCGCACTCTGCTCGGCGATGCGGACCAGCTCGCGGATCTGCGCCTTCAGCGACTCACCCAGCCGCGGCACGTCCGTCACGCGGCTGAAGTGCATGAGGTACATCGCTTCGGGCGAGTACGAGAGCAGCCGGTCGATGGAGCCGATCAGCTGCTCCGGGTCGAATTGCGTCGGCGTCGTCGTTGGGATGATGAACGCGCCGCGCGGGGAATCGAGCTCTCGATAGGAGAGGCCGAAGGTGTCGCCCGTGAAGATGCAGGCATGCGCTCGATCGACGAAGACCTGATGGTGCAGCGCGTGCCCGGGGGTGTGCAGGATCTCGAGCTGCCGCCCCCCGATGCTCACCGTGTCGCCGTCCCGAGTCACCCGCACCCTCTCGGATGGAATGGGCACGATATCGCCATAGAGCCGCCGGAAGCGCTGCTCGCCATATACCGCGCGCGACCCGGCGATCAGCTTCGCCGGATCGATCATGTGCGGCGCACCGCGGGGATGCAGCACCGCCGTGGCGTTCGGCAGCTCCCTCATGAGCCGGCCGGCGCCGCCGGCATGGTCGAGGTGGACGTGCGTCAGCAGGAGATGATCGACCGCATCGCGCGCAATGCCGAGCGCATCCAGGGCGGCGAGCAGATAGGGCACCGAGTCATTGGTGCCGACATCCACGAAAGCGGCGCGGCCGCCGTGTCGAACGATATGCGCCGCCGCGTGTCCGGGATGAACGTACTCCGTATCGACGGCCGTGATGCCATCCGGGTGGCGGAAGAGCCGCGGGGTGGGGGAGGCGGGTGAGTCTTCTTGCATGCCGGACAATGGTAGCAAGGTGGGCCGCGCCGGGGCGCACTCCTCCGAGAATCGAAATTCAGGCAAGCTTGAGCACATGATCCAATTCTTCTTCCCGCGGCGGACGATCGCCGTTTCGGCCGTCGCCGCATCCCTGCTCGCATTCGGGTGTGTCGCTCACGCGCAGCCGTTCACCGTCCCCACTCACCGCATCGACGGTACCCTCGTCTTCGATGGGATTCCGCCGGCCGATGCGAAGCTCGCCTCCCAGCTGCGGCGGTACGAGGAGTGGCGGCAAGCAACCTTCCTCGATTGGCTGCCCGAGGGCGGCATGCTCATCGCGACGCGGTTCGGGCGCTACGAGCAAGTGCATCGCATCGCCTCGCCGCTCGGAATGCGCGAGCAGCTCACCTTCGGCGGGGGTCCGGTGATCGAGGCTCGCGCGCCGCATAGCGGCGCCGGCTTCGTGTTCGTCAGGAAGACCGACGGCTATCCTCAACTCTACTATTACGCGGGCGCCGGCGCGCCTCGCCAGCTCACGCACGGCAATTATGAGCACGGCAGCCCCGTCTGGTCCCACGACGGCAAGCGCATCGCCTTCTACGGGACCGATCGGACGGGCGTGAACGACGACATTTACGTCGTCAACATTTCCGCGGATACACATCCCCGTCTCGTAGTCGCCGGCTCGACGGGGACTTGGCGTCCGCTCGCCTGGTCGCCGGATGACAGCAAGCTCCTTTTGCTGAACAGGGTGTCTCCGCAGAAATGTGCCCTGTACGTAGCCGAGGTTGCCACCGGTGCCCTGACGCCCGTGGCGATCCCCGAATCCCGCATCACCGCTGCGCGATTCGCGCCCAACGGCGTCGGCTTCTACGTGATCTCCAATGCCCAAAGCGACTTCGAGCAGTTGCTCTACTACAACCCCATCACTCGCATCACTCGCCGCGTTTCCGCGGACGTGCCCTGGGACGTGGAGGAATTCGCGGTCGGCTCGGGCGGGCACTACCTCGCCTACGTGGTGAATGACGACGGCCGCAGCCGTCTGACCGTCCTGGATACCCTGCGCAATCTGGATTTCAAGCCGCCAGGGCTGCGGGACGGGCGCATCGAAGACATTCGTTTCGACGATGCGGGGCAGAGACTCGCCTTCTCCTACGAGTCCTCCCGCTCTCCGCGTGACGTCTACGTCTACGATGTCGCTCAGGGCACCCTGCAGCGCTGGACCCACACTGAGGTCGGGCCCCTTGCCCCCGAGAGCCTCGCGACCGCGCAGCTCATTCATTATCCGACCTGGGATCGCGTCGATCTGCAGCGGCGGCTCCTTTCCGCGTATGTCTACATGCCGCGCGGTCGGGCGCCCTGTCCGGTCCTGATCGCGCTGCCGGGCGGCCGCGAGCTGCATTCGCAGTTTCGTCCCGAGTGGAAACCCTTCCTGCAATTCGTCGTCAACGACCTCGGCTACGCGGTCATCGCCCCCAATGTCCGCGGCTCCTCCGGCTACGGCAAGGCATTCCGCGCATTGGACGGCGGCAGGCTTCGCGACGATGCGGTACGGGACGTCGGAGCGCTGCTCGTCTGGATCGGATTGCAGCCCGGTCTGAACGCCCATCGGGTGGCGATCATGGGCCACTCCTATGGCGGCTTTCTCGCGCTCGCATCCCTTGCGGCCTACGGCAATCACCTGCGCGGGGCGATCGACGTCGCCGGAATCGCCGACCTGGTCGACTATGTCGGGCACTCTCCCGCCGTCGACCGCGCCCGGCGCAGCGCGGAGTTCGGCAATGTCCAGGACTCGTACATGCGTGACTTCCTGGACCGGATCTCCCCGCTCGACAATGTCGGCATGATCCACCGGCCCGTGCTGGTCGTCCAAGGCCTGGATGCCCCCGGCTCACGCGCCAAGGACTCCCAGCAGCTCCTCTGGCGTCTGCGCTCGGAGGGCAACCAGGCCTGGTATCTCAGCGCCACCGACGCGGGCAATGACTTCAGCCGGCCCGCCGACCGGCAGGCCTACCTCGAGACCGCGGCGCAGTTCCTGCAGATGTTGGCTCGTTGAGGCGCTGGATCCGGGCGCGTCCCCGGGCCTGCGATGGGGCGCGCTAATCTTCCGCGGGGAACGCCACGGTGACGGCGAGGCCTCGGCCGTCCGCTCCTTCGCCCAGCTCCACCGTGGCGCCGTGCGCCACCGCGATCGTCTTGACGATCGCGAGGCCGAGTCCGCTCCCGGCCACCGGCGTTCCGGGCCTGCGATAGAACCGGTCGAACACCCGCTCCCGCTCCTCCCGCGCGATGCCCGGACCGTTGTCGATGACCCTGATGAGGGCCTGCGCCGGCGTCGCCGCCGAGCGCTCGACTGACACATCGACCCGGCCGCCCACGGGCGTATAGCGCACTGCGTTGTCCACGAGATTCCTGACCAGTGTCGCGACCGCGTCCCTTTCCCCGCGCACGAACACCGGCTGCGCATCCGAGACCCCCAGATCGATCCGGCGCGCATCGGCGAGCGGCACCAGCTCCGCCACGATCTCCCGTCCCAACTCATCGAGCGCGATGCGCGTGCGTGCGGGCTCCGCCCGCGGCTCCTGCCGGGCCAGTGCCAACATCTGCTCGACCAGCCGGATGGCCCTCTGCACCCCCTCCGACAGCTTGCCCATCGCCTCGGAGCGCTCCGTCTCCGTTGCCGCGCGCGCCAGCGCGCCGAGCTGCAGATGCAGCGCGGTGAGGGGCGTGCGCAGCTCATGGGCCGCATCCGCCATGAAGGCCCGCTCCCGATCGAGGGCGGCGGTGAGCCGGACCAGCAGGTCGTTGAGCGAGCCCACCAGCGGCCGCACCTCGTCCGGCAGCTTCTCATCCGACAGCGGCTCGAGCGCGTTGACCCGGCGCGCCTTGACGGCCCGCGCCAGCCGTTGCAGGGGCTGCAGCGCGTGACCCACTGCGAACCAGACGATGAGTCCCAACACGGGCACCAGCAGCGCAAAGGGCGCCAATGTGCGTAGCGCGAGCTGCGCCGCCTGCCGTCGCCGCACGCTCATGGGTTGCGCCACCTCGACGACCTTCGTCGGCGACTCGGTGCCGTACACCCGCCACTGGCCGCTGCTCGTGTCGACGGTCGAGAAGCCGATCGTCGTGAAGTTGGGCAGCACTACACCGGGGCGTGGCGTCGTGTAGATGTGCTCCCCATCGATGGTCCAGATCTGCACGAAGAAGTCGTAAGCCGCGGTGTTGGAGGGCACGGGCGGCGGAAAGACATACTCGACCGGCTGATCGCGCAGGAAGAGCGCGGTCTCCTTGAGGTGATAGTCGAAGAAGGCTTCCGTTTCCGTGAGCGCATTGCGGTAGACGGCCAGGCCGCCGCCCACGCCGACGATCAGCAGGCCCCCGAGCAGCCAGGCGAGGAGCCGCGCGCGCAGAGAGCTGACGGTCATGAGGGCCTCACGCGGTAGCCGACGCCGCGCACGTTGAGGATATAGTCCGCGCCGAGCTTGCGCCGCAGCCCGTGGATGTGCACCTCGACGGCATTGCTCTCGACTTCCTCGCCCCAGCCGTAGAGGCGCTCCTCGATCCGGGCGCGCGAGAGGATCGTCCCCGGCCGCTCCATCAGCAGCTGCAGCAGCGCGAACTCCTTCGGCGAGAGCGCGATCTCCCGGCCGTCGCGCGTCACGCTGTGCCTGGCGGCATTGAGGATAACGCCCAGGTGCTCGACGGCCGGCGCGGTGCGTCCGGAGTTGCGCCGCAGCAGCGCCCGGATGCGCGCCGCCAGCTCATCCAGATCGAACGGCTTCACCAGATAGTCGTCCGCGCCGGCATCCAGGCCCTGCACCCGGTCGCAGACCGCATCGCGCGCGGTGATGATGAGGACCGGCAGGTCGTGGCCGGACGCTCGCGCGGCGGTCAGTACCTCGAGGCCCCCCTTGCGCGGCAGACCGAGGTCGAGCAGAAGGAGATCGAAGTCCTCCGTCCGCAGCACCTGCAGGGCGGAATCCCCGTCGTATACCCAGTCCACGGTGAAGCCCTCCCGCTTGAGGCCCGCGCGCATCGCCTCGCCGATCATGGCGTCGTCTTCTACCAGGAGCAGTCTCATGTGGAAGGGAATAAGATCGTGGGATGCTGCAGCGTCTCGTACATGATGCCGCCGCTCTGGGCGTGGCGCTGACGGAGCACGATGCCGCGAGGCTCCGCCAGCTCCTCGAGGAGCTGGCGCGTTGGAATCAGAGATTCAACCTCACCGGCCTCACCGACCTCGAGAGCATGGTCAGTCATCACGTGCTCGACAGCCTCGCCGTGCATCGCCATCTGCATGGGGCCGCGATCGCCGACGTCGGCACCGGCGCGGGCTTCCCAGGTCTGCCGCTCGCGCTCGTGAACCCGGAGCGGCGCTTCACCCTCATCGACTCGAACGGCAAGAAGATCCGCTTCGTCTCGCACGCGGTGAGAACCCTCGGGCTGATGAACGCTGAGCCGCTGCAGGCGCGCGTGGAGACGCTGCGCCCCGAGCGGCCGTTCGACACCGTTCTGGCCCGCGCGTTCGCTGCCCTGCCGCAGCTGCTGCAAACCGTCGCGCCGCTCTGCGGCAGCGATACCCGCGTCCTCGCCATGAAGGGCAAGTGGCCGCAGGCGGAGCTCGATGCGCTGCCGCCGGGATGGCGCGTGGCCGAGTCGCACACGCTCACCGTACCCGGCCTGGCGGAGGCGCGCTGCCTGATCGTGCTCATGTCGGGCGTCTCGCACTAGACCTTCTCTAGGGCTTTGCCGCCACCGGCAGGGCCGTCGTCTCCTTGATCACCGAGAGCGCAATGGAGGAATGCACCGACTGCACCCCCGGGAAGCGCGACAGGTGATCCAGGAAAAAGGCCTCGTACGCCTTGATGTCGCGGCACACGATGCGCAGCAGGAAATCAGTCTCGCCCATCAGCGTGTAGCACTCCAGGATCTCCTGATGCTGCCGCACCGCCTGCTCGAACTTCAGCAGCGCATCGCGTCCATGGCCGGCCAGCTTCACGTGGGAGAACACGAGCACGTTGAGCCCCACCTTCTCCCGATCGAGCAGCGCCACCCGCTTGCGGATGACGCCCAGCTCCTGCAGGCGGCTCACCCGCCGCCAGCAGGTGGAGGCCGTCATCCCCAGGCGCTCCGCCAGCTCGGCGGCGGAGAGATCCCCATGCTCCTGGATGAGGTCCAGAATCCGCGCGTCGCCGCGATCGAGGTCTGACTGCATCGCCCATCTCGCTCATGAAGCCCACGATGCAATGAATGATTCATCGCGGCGCGCTGAAGGGCAACCTTTGTCACGCGCCGTGCAGCGTACGGCGGGTATGGTGAGCGTTTTCGGGTTCGCGGAGAGCGGCGATGGACCTATTCCAGATGCGGGATTTCGATGCCCACGAGCAGGTGGTGTTCGGATACGACGCGGCCTCGGGGCTGCGGGCCATCATCGCCATCCATTCCTCCGCGCTGGGGCCGGCAGCGGGTGGCTGCCGCATGTGGCCGTACGCCGCCGTCGAGGATGCGATCGCGGACGCTCTGCGCCTCTCCCGGGGGATGACCTACAAGAACGCCATGGCGGAGCTGCCTTTTGGAGGCGGAAAAGCCGTGATCATCGGCGATGTGCGGGAAAAGACGCCCCAGCGGATGGCGGCGTTCGGCCGCCTGGTCGACTCGCTCGCCGGCCGCTACATCACGGCCGAGGACGTGGGAACGACGACGACGGACATGGAGCAGGTCGCCCGCGTGACGTCTTTCGTGAGCGGCCTCCCGCGGGATTCGGTCTACGCCGGCGGCGACCCGGGGCCGAAGACGGCGCTGGGTGTGTTTCTCGGTCTGAAGGCCGCCGTGCGGTTCCGCCTCGGCCGCTCGAGTCTCGAGGGGCTGAGCATCGCCGTCCAGGGCCTGGGCGGCGTCGGTTACCCGCTCTGCCGGCTACTGGCCAGCGAGGGCGCATCGCTCAAGGTGGCGGACTCTCGACCCGGGGCGGCCGAGCGGGTCTGCCGGGAGCTGGGTGCGCAGGAGGTCCCCGCGGCCTTCATCCTCGCGCAGGAGGTGGATGTCCTTGCCCCGTGCGCCCTGGGAGCAGTGCTCGACGCGCGCTCGATTCCGGCGCTGCGTGCGCGGGTCATCGCGGGCGCTGCGAACAATCAGCTGGCCCGCGATGCGGACGGCGAGGCCCTGATGCGGGCAGGCATCCTCTATGCCCCCGACTATGTCATCAACGCCGGGGGCATCATCAGCGTCGCTCACGAGTATCGGGGCGGCGCCACGGCGGCCCAGGTGAAGGCCGAGATCGAGAAGATTCCCGGCCGCCTGACGGAGATTTTCGAGCGCGCCCGCCGCGAGGGCCGGCCGACGAGCGCGGTGGCGGACGAGATGGCCCGCGAGCGCGTGGCGCAGGGGCCGCATCGCAAGGTTGCCTGATCGTCCGAGTACGGGCAGTGCTGCTGGCCGTGGCGATCGAAGGGCCTCGCCGCCGGCCATTCCGGGCGGCGGGCACCCGGCCGGCGGGCGCGGCCGGGCGCTCGCCGGACCGAGGACACATTAAGTGTCCTCGCTTCAAAGGCGCCGGCGAGCCCGCGAGCTTGCTGCATGTACACTTGGCGCATGAAGCGCGTCATCGCGGTCGCCAACCAGAAAGGCGGCGTCGGTAAGACCACCACCGCGGTCAATCTGGCCGCCTCCCTCGCGGCCACCAGGCGCCGCGTGCTGCTCATGGACCTCGATCCGCAGGGCAACGCCACCATGGGCAGCGGCGTCGACAAGTCGACGCTCCCGCGGGGTACCCTCGAGGTGCTGCTCGGTGAGGCGGAGCTGGCCGCATCGGTCTGCACGGTGGAGCACGGCGGCTACGGGCTGCTGCCCGCGAACCAGGACCTGACATCAGCGGAGGTCAGGCTCCTCACCCAGACGATCGGCCGCGAGACGCGCCTGCGCCGCGCGCTCGAGCCGGTGCGCGGCGCTTACGACGTGATCCTCATGGACTGCCCGCCCGCGCTCAACATGCTCACCGTGAACGCGCTCGTCGCGGCGGACAGCGTGCTGATTCCCATGCAGTGCGAGTACTACGCGCTCGAAGGCCTGTCGGCCCTGCTCGGCACCATCGAGCAGATCCGGGTCGCCGCCAACCCCGCGCTCGAGATCGAGGGTATCCTGCGGACCATGTTCGATCCGCGAAACAACCTCGCGAACGAGGTCAGCGCCCAGCTTCTCATGCATTTCGGCGACAAGGTCTTCCGCACCGTCATTCCCCGCAACATCCGTCTGGCGGAGGCGCCGTCGTTCGGGCGGCCGGTATTGTTTCACGACAAGGAGTCCCGCGGCGCGCTCTCCTACCTCGCGCTCGCGGGCGAGATGATCCGGCGCGAGGAAGAGGCGCGGCCTGCCGCGGCGCCCGAGGTGGCTGCCGGAGGCGGGACGGCATGATCCAGAAGAAGCCGACGCTCGGCCGCGGACTCGCGGATCTTCTCGGCCAGATGAGCCCGCCGCGCCCGGCACCGCCGGCCGGCGAGCCGCCGAACGCGACCGCCGCCGCGCAGCCCCCCCCCGGCGAGGAGCTGGCGCGCCTGCCTCTGGATGTGCTGCAGCGCGGCCGGTATCAGCCGCGCATCGACATGCGTCCCGAGACCCTGGATGAGCTGGCCGCCTCCATCAAGGCGCAAGGCGTGGTTCAGCCGATCGTGGTACGTCCGATCGCCGCGCCCGCGGCCGGAGAGTCGCAGCGCTACGAGATCATCGCCGGCGAGCGGCGCTGGCGCGCGGCGCAGATCGCCGGCCTGACCGCGATTCCGGCGGTCATCCGCCGCATACCCGATGAGGCGGCGATCGCCGTCGCCTTGATCGAGAACATTCAGCGCGAGAGCCTGAGCCCGCTGGAAGAGGCTCGGGCGCTCGAGCGGCTCATCACCGAGTTCGAGCTCACCCATGCCCAGGCCGCCGAGGCCGTGGGCCGCTCCCGCGCGGCCGTCAGCAATCTGCTGCGGCTGCTCGAGCTCGCTCCCGAGGTCGGCGCGCTGCTCGAGCGCCGCGAGCTCGAGATGGGTCACGCCCGGGCGCTGCTGGGGCTCTCGGTCCGCCGGCAGCAGGCGCAAGTGGCGGCGATCGTGGCGAGGAGGAGCCTCTCGGTGCGCGAGACCGAGGCGCTGGTCCGGCGCATGCAGCAGCGAGGCAAGGATTCCGGGCAGCGGGATGCCGATGCCGCGGCGCGGGGCGCGGGCGCCTCCGATCCCGATATCCACCGGCTGGAGCAGGAGCTCGCGGAGAAGCTCGGGGCCAAGGTGCTCATTCAACACGCCCAGGGCGGCAGAGGCAGGCTCGTGGTGAGCTACAACAGCCTCGATGAGCTCGACGGGATCCTGGCGCACATCACCTAGGCCGGCGGGCGCGAGTGCGCCGCCTTGTGCGCACCGGGGGAGCCTTGAGCGCTCGCGGTGCCGCCGGATATGGCCTTTTCGGGACAGGATCACTATAATTCCGCAACTTTGCCCTTCCATAGGCCCAAGTGCTTGTGGGATAAGGCAAAATTTGCAGACCGGTGCTGCAGTTTCCCGGGGCGGAAGGGCGCCTCGATCGAACCCCACGTGACTGAGTGACACGCTCGAGCGTGAGGGCAGGGGTGCGGGCGTGTCGTCAACGGTTGGCGGAGTTGAGAGGGTGGCAATCGTCATCGATCTGCCTGCTGCGAAGCGGCTGGCCTTCAGCGTCGTGCGCGGACAGGCTGCAGTGACGCTGCTCGCGGCACTCCTGGGCTGGGTGCTCGGCGGCGCTCATGTTGGTATGTCGGCCGCGCTCGGCGGCGCGATCGGCACGGCCGCGAGTCTCGGCATGGCGCTGATGGCGTTCCGCGGCAATTCCGCGACGAGCGCGGCGCGGATTCTCGGCACGTTCTACGCAGGGGAAATGGTGAAAGTGGCGGTCGCGATCGTATCGTTCATCGCGGTGCTGAAGCTGACGGGGGCCTCGCCCCTGCCCATGTTCGGCGCCTACATGGCGACCTTCGTCGTCTACTGGATCGTGCTGGCGCGCATGGCGTTGCCGGCTCTATCGGCCACGCGCCGGGCCCGCGCCTGAGCGCCGCTTCGAGGGACAGCCCAGAATCATGAGCATCATGCTGCCATCACTCTCCGCCGCCGCCGCCGGTCCGAACCTGACGGAGTACATCACTCATCACATCACCTTCCTCACCAACCAGACGCCGGTGGGGCTGGTGGACTTCTCGGTGGTGAATCTCGACAGCGTCTTCTTCTCGGTGCTGCTGGCCGTCGTCTTCGGCGGTGTGTTCTACGTGGCGGCCCGGCGCGCGACGAGCGGGGTTCCGGGGAAGTTTCAGGGGTTCATCGAGCTCGTCCTCGGTTTCGTCGATTCGCAGGTGAAGGACACTTTCCAGGGCACCAGCAGGCTCATCGCTCCGCTGGCGCTCACCATCTTCTGCTGGGTGTTCCTCTTCAACTTCATGGATCTGCTCCCGGTCGATCTGCTGCCGGATGTGGCGCGCAGCGTCGGCCTCGGACACCTGAAGGACGTCCCGACCACGGATCTCAACATCGTGTTCGGCCTGTCGCTCACGGTGTTCGCCCTCATCATCTTCTACAGCATCCGCATGAAGGGCCTGGGCGGCTTCATCGCGGAGTTCACGCTGCATCCGTTCGCCAGCAGGAACCTGCTGCTGCAGGCGCTGCTGGTGCCGGTCAATCTGCTGCTCGAGTCGGTGATGTTCTTCGCCCGTCCCATCTCCCTGGCGCTGCGTCTTTACGGCAACCTCTATGCGGGAGAGATGGTGTTCGTGCTCATCGCGCTCCTCACGCTGCGGACCGGATACCATGCGCTGGCCAGCGTCAGCGGCTGGGCCATGATCATCCTGCAGTTCGTCCTGGGGCTCGCCTGGACGGGATTCGATCTCATCATCGGGCTGCTGCAGGCGTTCATCTTCATGATGCTGACCATCGTGTACCTCTCGCAGGCATACGAGCATCACTAGAATCCGTCATCGATCGTCGAAAGCTACGTTTTCATCCGGAGGCTCTTAAAGTGGAAGGTATCGCACAAGTTCAGGCCATGACCGCAATCGCAGTCGGCCTCATCTTCGGCATGGGTGCGCTCGGTACGGCCATCGGCTTCGGCATCCTCGGGGGACGATTCCTCGAAGGCATGGCGCGTCAGCCGGAGCTCGCTCCCGCGCTCCTCGTCAGAATGTTCATCGTCGCCGGCCTCCTCGATGCGGTCTCGATGATCGGCATCGGGTTCGCGCTCTTCTTCATGTTCGCGAATCCGTTCCTCGCAGCCCTGCATCCGGTCGTGGCGCACTGAATCGGGCCTGAGCCGACCTGAGGCACAGGCGTGGCGCCGAGCCCGCCTGCGCCGTCTCGCAGCACTCGCAACGGGAGACCAGAGTGAACATCAACCTGACGCTCATCATCCAGATGATCGTCTTCGCCCTGCTCGTGTGGGTCACGATGAGCCGCATCTGGCCGCCGCTCATGCGCGCGGTGGAGGAGCGGCAGCGCAAGATCGCGCAGGGACTGGCCGCCGCCGACCGAGGCGAGCAGGAGCTGCAGCAGGCGCGTCACGGCGCCGAGGCAATTCTGCGCGAGGCGCGCGAGCGCGCCGGGCAGATCATCGACCAGGCGCAGCACCGGGCGAACGACATCCTGGAGCAGGCACGCGTCAACGCGCAGCAGGAAGGCGACCGCCTGGTGGCTTCCGCGCGGCAGCAGATCGGCCTCGAGGCGGCGCGCGCGCGAGAGAGCCTGCGGCGTGAGATCGGCGAGATCGCCATCGCGGCGGCGTCCAAGCTGCTCGAGCGCGAGATCGACACGGGCACGCACCAGGAGCTCATCAGCAAGCTCGCGGCGCAGATCTGACGGAGTGAGGACGGATGGCGGATAAGAGCACCATTGCCCGGCCGTACGCGAAGGCGGCCTTCGAGGAGGCGCGCGAGCGCGGGCGGCTCGGCCCCTGGTCGCAGGCGCTGCGCACCGCCGCGGCCGTCATCAGCGACTCTCGTGTCGCGACGTTGCTCGGGAATCCGCGCGTGACAGCCGCCGAGCTGGCGGGCCTGGTGACCGGGATCGTCGGTCCGCAGCTCGACGAGGAAGGGCGCAATTTCGTGCGGACGCTGGCGGATAATCACCGGCTGGCTGTCCTGCCGGAGATCGCCGCGCTCTTCGATGAGCTCAAGGCCGAGGCCGAGGGCATCATCGACGTGATGGTGACCTCCGCTGCGCCGCTCGATGACGCTCAGCGTGGCAAGCTGGCTGCGGCGCTCGAGCGCCGCCTGAAGCGCTCGGTCCGCCTGCAATGCGCGACGGATCCCGCGCTGATCGGGGGCGCGGTGCTGCGCGCCGGCGATATGGTCATCGACGGGTCGCTGCGCGGCAAGCTCGAGCGCATCGCCTACGAGCTGACCGCTTAAGTCATTTTTCCGGGGAAACGCAAATGGCCATCAAGGCAAGCGAAATCAGCGATCTCATCAAGCAGCGGATCGAAGGCTTCAAGTCGGTCACGGAGGCGCGCAACGTCGGCACGGTCGTCTCGGTCACCGACGGCATCACCCGCATCCACGGTCTGGCCGATGCGCGCTATGGCGAGATGCTGGAGTTCCCGGGCAACACCTTCGGCCTCGCACTCAACCTCGAGCAGGACTCGGTCGGCGCGGTCGTGCTGGGCGACTATGAGCACCTGCGCGAAGGCGACCAGGTCAAGACGACCGGCCGCATCCTCGAGGTGCCCATCGGGCGGGAGCTGCTCGGCCGCGTGGTCGACGCGCTCGGCCGGCCGATCGACGGCAAGGGCCCGATCAATGCAACCCGCACCGCTCCGATCGAGCGCGTGGCCCCGGGCGTCATCTACCGCAAGTCCGTCGGCCAGCCGGTGCAGACCGGCTACAAGGCGATCGACTCGATGGTGCCGATCGGACGCGGGCAGCGCGAGCTCATCATCGGCGACCGCCAGACCGGCAAGACGGCGCTCGCGATCGACACGATCATCAATCAGAAGACCTCCGGGGTGAAGTGCATCTACGTGGCGATCGGCCAGAAGCAGTCGACCGTCGCCGGTGTGGTGCGCAAGCTCGAGGAGCACGACGCGCTCAAACACACGATCATCGTCGCGGCCTCCGCCTCGGCGCCCGCCTCCCTGCAATACATCGCGGCCTACTCGGGCTGCACCATGGGCGAGTTCTTCATGGACAACGGCGAGGACGCGCTCGTCATCTATGATGACCTCACCAAGCAGGCCTGGGCGTATCGGCAGATCTCGCTCCTGCTGCGCCGTCCTCCGGGCCGCGAGGCCTATCCGGGCGACGTGTTCTATCTGCACTCCCGACTCCTCGAGCGCAGTGCGCGGGTCAACGAGGAGTATGTCGAGCAGGCCAGCAAGGGCGCCGTCAAGGGTAAGACCGGCTCGCTGACCGGCCTGCCGATCATCGAGACGCAGGCGGGCGACGTCACGGCGTTCGTGCCGACCAACGTGATCTCCATCACCGATGGCCAGATCTTCCTCGAGACCGACATCTTCAACGCCGGCATCCGCCCCGCGATGAACGCCGGCATCTCGGTGTCGCGCGTCGGCGGGGCGGCACAGACCGACATCATCAAGAAGCTGGGCGGCGGCATCCGCCTCGCCCTCGCGCAGTACCGCGAGCTCGCCGCCTTCTCGCAGTTCGCCTCCGATCTCGACGAGGCGACGCGCCGGCAGCTCGAGCGCGGCCAGCGCGTGACCGAGGTGATGAAACAGAAGCAATACGCTCCCATGTCGGTCGCCGAGATGGCGCTTTCCATCTATGCTGTCAACAGCGGCTACATGGACAAGGTGGAGCTGAAGAAAGTGGTGGCCTTCGAGGCGGCGCTGCAGGCCTTCGCCCAAACCAGTTACCAGTCGATGCTCGACCGCATCAACCAGGAGCCGAAGCTCAGCAAGGAGAACGAAGCGGAGCTGAAGAAGTGCGTCGAGGACTTCATCCAGACCGGAACGTACTGACCTCCCGCCGCCATGCCAGGCACCAAGGAAATCCGCTCCAAGATCGCGAGTGTCAAGAACACTCAGAAGATCACCAAGGCCATGCAGATGGTGGCCACGAGCAAGATGCGCCGCGCGCAGGAGCGGATGCGCCTGGCGCGTCCCTATGCGCAGAAGATGCGCAATGTCATCGGGCATCTCACGGAGGCCAATCCGGACTACAGGCATCCCTTCCTGCAGCCCCGTGAAGAGGTCAAAAGCGTCGGCATCATCGTGGTCGCGACCGATCGCGGCCTGGCCGGGGCGCTGAACGCCAACGTCTTCAAGCAGACGTTGTATCTGATGCGTGAATGGCAAGGCAAAGGCGTCTCGGTGAGCCTCTGCCTGATCGGCTCCAAGGGGCTGGCCTTCTTCCGCCGCCTGAATGTCCCGATTCTCGCCAGTGTCTCGCACCTCGGGGACCGGCCGCACGTCAAGGATCTCATCGGCACCGCGAAGGTGATGCTCGACGCCTATCGCGAAGGCCAGCTCGACCGCCTGTTCCTGGTGAACGCGCAGTTCATCAACACCATGACGCAGAAGCCGGTCGCCGAGCAGCTGCTGCCGATCCAGTCCATCGACACCGAGGGGCTGCAGGAGCGCTGGGATTACATCTACGAGCCGGAGGCCGCGCGGATCCTCGACGGCCTGCTCATGCGCTACATCGAGTCGCAGGTGTACCGGGCCGCGGTCGAGAACGTCGCCTCGGAGATGGCGGCGCGCATGGTGGCCATGAAAGCGGCTTCCGACAACGCCGGCAAGCTCATCAACGAGCTGCAGCTCATCTACAACAAGGCCCGCCAGGCCGCGATCACCAAGGAACTCTCCGAAATAGTGGGAGGGGCCGCGGCAGTATGAAATCTCTTCTCGGCACGAAGCGCCGCTGCATGGACGGGGTCGCGCAGCGACCCCGTAAGAGGTTGGCCGCAGGCCATGAGAACAGCCGCGGCGGTATGCATATCATTTCAGGTAGAGACAGACACCATGGCTAACACGGCCGAAGGCACCATCACTCAGATCATCGGCGCGGTCATCGACGTCGAGTTCCCGCGCAACGCCATCCCGCGCATCTACGAGGCGCTGAAGCTGAAGGATGTCGACCTGACCCTCGAGGTCCAGCAGGAGCTCGGCGACGGCATCGTGCGCACGATCGCCATGGGGCCCTCCGAGGGCCTGCGGCGCGGCCTGTCCGTGCTGGCCACCGGGGCGCCGATCACCGTGCCGGTGGGCAAGGCCACTCTCGGCCGCATCATGGACGTGCTGGGCCATCCGCAGGACAACCGCGGTCCGGTCGAGTCCGCCGATCAGCTGCCGATCCACCGGCGCCCGCCGTCCTTCGAGGAGCAGGCCGGCGGCCAGGAGCTGCTGGCTACCGGCATCAAGGTCATCGACCTGCTGGTGCCGTTCGCCAAGGGCGGCAAGGTGGGCCTGTTCGGCGGCGCCGGCGTCGGCAAGACCGTCAACATGCTGGAGCTGATCAACAACATCGCCAAGCAGTACAGCGGCCTGTCCGTGTTCGCCGGCGTGGGCGAGCGCACGCGCGAGGGCAACGACTTCTATCACGAGATGATCGAGTCGGGCGTCATCGACTTGAAGGACCTCTCGAACTCGAAGGTGGCGATGGTCTACGGCCAGATGAACGAGCCGCCGGGCAACCGCCTGCGCGTCGCGCTCACCGGCCTCACCATGGCGGAGTACTTCCGCGACGAGAAGCGCGAGGACGGCGCCAAGGGCCGCGACGTGCTCCTCTTCATCGACAACATCTACCGCTACACGCTCGCCGGCACGGAAGTCTCGGCGCTGCTCGGACGCATGCCCTCGGCGGTCGGCTATCAGCCGACGCTCGCGGAGGAGATGGGCGTGCTGCAGGAGCGCATCACCTCCACCAAGACCGGATCCATCACCTCGATCCAGGCGGTCTACGTCCCCGCCGACGACTTCACCGATCCCTCGCCCGCGACCACCTTCGCGCACCTCGACGCCACGGTCGTGCTGTCGCGCCAGATCGCCTCCCTCGGCATCTATCCCGCGGTCGACCCGCTCGAGTCCACCAGCCGCCAGCTCGATCCGCTGGTGGTCGGCGAGGAGCACTACAACACCGCGCGCGGCGTGCAGGCGGTGCTGCAGCGCTACAAGGAGCTGCAGGACATCATCGCCATCCTGGGCATGGATGAGCTCTCGGAGGACGACAAGCAGACCGTGTACCGCGCGCGCAAGGTGCAGCGCTACCTGTCGCAGCCGTTCAACGTCGCCAAGGTATTCACGGGTCAGGACGGCAAGATCGTGCCGCTCAACGAGACGATCCGCGGCTTCAAGGGCATCATCGGCGGCGAGTTCGACCATCTGCCGGAGCAGGCTTTCTACATGGTCGGCACCATCGACGAGGCGGTCGCCAAGGCGAAGACTCTGCAGTAAGGGGCACTCATGGCCGAGCAGCACACCATCCACGTAGACATCGTGAGCGCCGAGGGCGAGATCTTCTCGGGGGACGCCGCGATGGTGTTCGCGCCGGCCTCGGAAGGAGAGATTGGAGTGGCGCCGCGGCATGCGCCGCTGCTCTCGCTCCTCAAGCCCGGAGAGGTGCGGGTACAGACTCCCGACGGGGAGCAGCACTTCTTCTTCGTGGGAGGCGGGGCGATCGAGGTCCAGCCGTCGCGGGTGACGGTACTGGCCGATACCGCGCTGCGGGCCAAAGACATCGACGAGGCGGCGGCGCTCGCGGCGAAGCAGCGGGCGGAAGAGGCGCTGCGGGACCGTGCGGACCACATCACCCAGGCCGAGGCGCTGGCCGAGCTGGCCCGCGCGGCGGCGCAATTGAAGATCATCGAACGGCTGCGCAAGGTGAGGAGCTGACGCGCTCTCACCGTCTACCGGGCCGGTTGGAGTGCGCCATGGCTGATTCGAACTCAAAGCCCACCTCTGCCCTGTCGGTCGTCATTCTGGCGGCGGGGGAAGGCAAGCGGATGAAATCCGCGCTCCCGAAAGTGCTGCAGCCGCTCGCCGGGCGCCCCCTGCTAGCCCACGTCATCGATACCGCGCGCTCGCTGCAGCCTGCTGCCATCCATGTCGTCTACGGCCACGGCGCAGGGCGCGTGCGCGAGACGCTCGAGAAAGAGCAGGTTGAATGGACTCTGCAGGCCCGGCAGCTGGGGACGGGACATGCGGTGCTGCAGGCCATTCCGAAGGTTCCGGACGAGCACCGGGTGCTCGTCCTGTACGGCGATGTGCCGCTGCTGGGCCGCGCCACGCTGGAGCACCTCGTCACCGCGGGTGGTCGGGACGATGTGGCGCTCCTGACCATGGCGCCGGCGGATCCCGCCGGGTACGGGCGGATCGTTCGAGACTCCAAGGGAAGTGTGGCAAGGATCGTCGAGCAGAAGGATGCCTCGGCGCAGGAGCGCACCATCCGGGAGTGCAACACCGGAGTGATGGCGGCGCCATCCCGCCTCCTGAAGCAGTGGCTCGCAGGCTTGCGGGCCGCCAACTCGCAGGGCGAGTACTACCTCACCGATGTGGTGGAGATGGCCGTGAAGGCGGGAATCTCCGTGGTCCCGGTCGCCTGCGAAGACCCCATCGAGGCGCTGGGGGTGAACGACAAGGTGCAGCTCGCCGCCCTCGAGGCGGTATGCCGGCAGAGAGCCGCGCGGGAGCTGATGCTCGCGGGCGTGACCATCGCCGATCCAGCGCGTGTGGACGTGCGCGGGTCCGTACAGCACGGGAAGGATGTGTTCATCGATGTGAACGTCGTGCTGGAAGGGTCCGTGAAGCTGGGCGATCGCGTGCATATCGGGCCGGGATGCGTGATTCGCGACGCGCAGATCGGCGATGACACGCAGGTTCTTCCGCACTGTGTCATCGAGGGGGCCGTGATCGGCCCCGGCTGCAACATCGGGCCCTTCGCCCGCTTCAGGCCGACTTCCCATCTCGGCGCCGGCGTGCACATCGGCAACTTCGTCGAGGTGAAGAATTCGACGATGGCGGAAGGGTCCAAGGCCAATCACTTGTCGTATGTGGGCGATGCGCAGGTCGGTGCGCGCGTGAACATCGGTGCGGGCACGATCATCGCCAACTACGACGGTGCCAACAAACACCGCACGGTGATAGAGGACGACGCGCACACCGGCTCGAACAGTGTGCTGGTGGCTCCGATCACCATCGGCGCCGGCGCCACCGTCGCGGCGGGATCGACCGTCGCGAATCAAGTCCCGGCCGGGAAGCTCACCATTGCGCGCGCCCGCCAGACGACGATCGAGGGCTGGATACGGCCCACCAAACAGAAGAAGTAATCGATCGAATCGCCGGCGTACTCGGCCGAGCCCTGTGAGCATTGTGCTCCGCCGCCGTGCCGAACAGTGGTCCCCATCGCCCTCGGGTCGCCCGAAGCGCTGCCCGAGCTGCGCCGCGTCGCACGGATGTTGGCCGCCGGTCAGATCCATGAACGAGTGCCGTAGCTCGCGCGGCTGCCGGACCCGGCCGCAGCGCGGGAATTGACCGAGGCCGACCAGGGCGATGGACCTGGCAGGGAAGCGAGCAGCGCGCTCAGGCTGAAGAAGCCCCGGCCCGCCGCGCCACCCAGGAGGGGCGCGGGCAGCCATCCCGCGAGCAGCTCCCCCACGACTCTCCCGCGACGATGCTCCCAGGGATAACCAGTTCACAAACCAGGCGCGGTACCCGGCCAGGCTCGCGTTTCCGCCGGTTGCCGGCATCCGTGATGCCGCGAATTCAGGCAAACTGGATAGCCTCTAAGACCCAGGGCTTGGTCACCATGTGCGGAATCGTCGGCGCCATCGCGGAACGGAACATCGTCCCCATCCTCATGGAGGGCCTGCGGCGGCTCGAGTACCGCGGCTATGACTCCGCGGGGATCGCAGTGCTCAATGGCAGCGGTCAGCTCGCCCGTCGGCGCACCGTGGGCAAGGTGAGGATGCTGGAAGAGGCCCTGGAGCGTTCTCCGGCCAGCGGCACTCTCGGCATTGCCCATACACGGTGGGCGACACACGGAGCGCCCAGCGAGCGCAATGCGCACCCGCATACCTCCCTCGATGGCCTGGCGATCGTCCACAACGGCATCATCGAGAACCACGAGGAGCTGCGCGCGGATCTCGAGCGCCGCGGCTACAAGTTTTCCTCGGAAACGGACACCGAGGTGGTGGCGCATCGGATCCACTTTCATCTGGAGACACTGGGCGACCTGTTCAAGGCCGTTCGCGCCACCGTCGCGGAGCTCGAAGGCGCATATGCGCTGGCGGTCGTCACTGAGAAGGAGCCCGACCGCGTAGTGGCCGCCCGTCAGGGATGTCCCGTCGTCATCGGTCTCGGCGTCGAGGAGAACTTCATCGCCTCGGACGTGGCCGCTCTGCTTCCGGTGACCCGGCGGTTCATGTTCCTGGAGGAAGGGGACGTGGCCGAGATCCGGCGCAAGTCGGTGCGCGTCATCGACGTCAACGGCAACACCGTCGAGCGGCCGGTGCGCGAAAGCGAGTTGAACGCCGATGCGGCCGAGAAGGGGCAGTACCGCCACTTCATGTTGAAGGAGATCCACGAGCAGCCGCGCGCCATCGCCGAGACGCTGCAGGAGCGGGTCGCCAACGGCCGCCTGCTCGAGGCCGCCTTCGGCCCGGCCGCGGCCGAGATCTTCAAGCGCACGGCGGGCGTGCACATCGTGGCCTGCGGAACCAGCTTCCACGCCGCCGCGACGGTGCGCTACTTCATCGAGCAGATCTGCCGTATCCCCTGCGCGGTGGACATCGCGAGCGAATACCGCTACCGCAATCCCCTGGTGCCGCCCAACTCGCTCTTCGTCACCATCTCCCAGTCCGGTGAGACTGCCGACACCCTGGCGGCGCTGCGGCTGGCGAAAGAGTCCGGGTACCTCTCCACCCTCGCTATCTGCAACGTCCCGGAAAGCTCGCTGGTGCGGGAGTCCGACCTCGTCATGCTGACGCGCGCCGGCCCGGAGATCGGCGTCGCCTCCACCAAGGCGTTCACCACCCAGCTCGCGGCGCTCTCCATGCTGGTGATCGCGCTCGCCCGCCACCACGGGGCGGACGCGGAGCGCGAGCGCGGACTGGTCACGCGGCTGGTCGAGCTGCCCTCGCTGATCGAGAAGACCCTCGCTCTGGATCCGGTGATCCACCGCCTCGCCGAGCGCTTCGCCGACAAGCACCACACCCTGTTCCTCGGCCGCGGCGCGCTGTATCCCATCGCCATGGAAGGTGCGCTGAAGCTCAAGGAGATCTCCTACATTCACGCCGAGAGCTATCCCGCCGGCGAGCTCAAGCACGGCCCGCTCGCTCTTGTCGATGCCGACATGCCGGTCATCGCCGTCGCGCCCAACAACGACCTCCTCGAGAAGCTCAAATCCAACCTGATGGAAGTCCGCGCCCGCGGCGGCGAGCTCATCGTCTTCGCCGACCCCGAGTCAGGCATCCGTCCGAGCGACGGCGTCACCGTCATCGAGATGCCGAAACACGTCACCTACTTCCAGGCTCCGGCCGTCTACACCATCCCGCTGCAGCTTCTCGCCTACCACGTCGCCATCCTCAAGGGCACCGACGTCGATCAGCCGCGGAATCTCGCGAAGAGCGTGACGGTGGAGTGATGCGTCGGACGAGTCGGGTCTGTCCGAGAGGCCTTGTCGCGCGAGAACCTGGGCTCCAAAGGGTGAGACGCCGGTGCTGCAGTACCGTTTCAGCTGGAAGCAGCTGTCGGTGATTGCCGGGATCAGCTTGCCGATCGTCGTCTGCAGAGCCTT
Organism: Pseudomonadota bacterium; assembly: GCA_019352035.1. Taxonomy (GTDB): domain Bacteria; phylum Pseudomonadota; class Gammaproteobacteria; order Steroidobacterales; family Steroidobacteraceae; genus 13-2-20CM-66-19. Next base: position 98,743 of record JABBNZ010000006.1, read on the forward strand.
GAGAAATTCGACGATCTGGGGGCTTTTGATCGAGCCATTGAACAGGCGAAAATAGAATCGCCAGTAGCGAAGCTGCTGATCATCTGGGACGGTCTGCAAGCCCACCGCTCGAAGCTCGTGCGCGCCCATGTGGAGGCCCAGCGTGGCCGCATCGTGCTCGAGCGTCTGCCGGCCTACGCCCCGGAAGCGAACTCCGTCGAATGCATCTGGGGTTATCTCAAGCATCACGCCATGCCCAACCGTTGCGCCACGAACTTCCTAGACCTGGCCCAGCGCGCTCGCAGGAACCTGTGCTCGATGCAACGACGTGCCACGCTTGTGACCGCATTCTGGAAACAGGCGGAGATGTTTTGATACGGTCACGTACCTACGCGAGACTCAATAGCATCGCTGCAAAGAAGGAAATATGAAGAAGAGTTTTGTTTCAGGAATTCTGATCGGAGCTGTGGCTCTGATTTTGAGCGGATGCGGGGGAGGTAACTCTGGCGGAAGCAGCGCAGGTAGCGGTGCAAGTGCAAGCGGAGGCGGTGGGTCGAGCTCATCCACTCCGAATCTCTCCATCAGCGTTACCGGACTGACGAGCGGCGGGAGTGTCACGGTGCAGGGCACCGACAACGTATCCGGCAAGCAAGTCAGTCAGCAGAGCGTCACGGCCGCGAGCAACGGTGTCTCCTCCTTTGCCCAGGCATTTCAGACAAACGACTCAAATGGTGGCAACGCGGTTGTGGACCTGACGATCACGGCTCAGCCGACGAACGGTGAGCAGTGCATCCTCGGGTCAGTTAACCCTCAGTCCACCCAGAGCGGAGGCTCCTGGTCGTTCAGCCCCGATCCGGTGCCTGTGTACTGCAGCTCCCCGGTG
>JABBNZ010000157.1 GCA_019352035.1 Pseudomonadota bacterium
CGCAGCGATCAGCGGGAGTCTGGGATACTTGAAGCGATTCTCTGCCGTCATCCGGATCTGGCTTTTGTGGCTCGTGGCGTGCGCCGCGGCAGTGGCCATCTCGTTTGCCGAGCTCGATATAAGGGTGGCACGCCATTTCTGGGACGTCGGTCGCCATCTCAGTGCTCTTAATACCGCCTTCGGCGCCGCGGTCCTCCTGACGCTGGAGTCGGCAGTGGTCCTGGTGCTGATCCTCGCGCGCGTCACGCGCGGACATCTCTCGCGACTGGGCGAAACCCTGGGCGTGGCCTGCCTGGCCTCGATATGCGCCTACGGCATCAACGATCAGGTGTTGAAGCCCCTGTTCGGGGTCCAGCCGCCTGCCGCGGTCCTGCACGGCGCTCGGCATGTCTTCTTCGCGGTGAGCTCCGGAAGCCTCGGCTTTCCCTCCGGGCACATGGTACTCGCGGGCTCGTTCGCGGGTGTCTTCATGAGGCTCTATCGCGCCAGCCTCTGGCCGCTCGCCGCGCTGCTGCTCATCGCCGCAATCCTGCTGATCGTGGGCGACTGGCACTTCGTGAGCGATGTGATCGCCGGCTCCTTTCTCGGCATCTCCGCCGGATTTCTCGCCGGAGAAGGCTGGCTCATCCACATGTACGAACGCTGACGGCGCGTCGCCTCAATCGTCGGTAGCCGCGATCTGCTGCCGCAGCCAGCGGTGAAACGCCGCGACTTTTCGACTCTAGTTGGATGTGGGGCGGCACCGACGTTCACGATGACCCGGGCGCCTTCCCGCGACAGAGCCTCGGCGGTGGCGAGCCCGATTCCCGCGGTGGAGCCGGTGACGAGTGCCAGCTTCGATTTCAGTCCGAGATCCATGGGCGCGTACCTTGACGGTGGCTGAGGCAAAGGGTACGCGCGCGAGCGGCCATCGGGAATCGGCAAGAAGGGAGAGATCGCCGCTCGCCGGGGAATCTCCCGAGGCGTGTAACATTGGTGGGGGGGCCGTCGAAGGACTATACAGCCACGGAGCTTGGCGGCAATCCAGGAGAGTACGACCATGGCCTTGCGAATCCCTCGCGTCATTCCCTCGCAGATCACCCCGCCCGAGACGTACCTCAATCGGCGGGCTTTCCTCGCCGGCGCGTTCGGGGCCGGCGCCGCGGCAACCCTCGGCAGCGCCGCGGCGGCCGTGATCCCGGCACAGGCCGGTGCTGCGCTCGGCTATCGCTACGATGCCGCCGAGTCGGTGGATGCGCTGGTGCATGCCCCCGATCAGAACGAGAAGCCGAACACCTGGGAGCAGATCACGAACTACAACAACTACTACGAGTTCGGCGTCGGCAAGACGGACCCGGCCGAGTACGCCGGGGAGCTGCAGACCCGGCCCTGGAACGTCGCGGTCGCGGGCGAGGCCGAGGTCACGGGCAGCTTTCCGCTCGAGGCGTTCATGAAGCCCTACGCGCTCGAGGAGCGGATCTATCGCTTCCGCTGTGTCGAGGCCTGGTCCATGGTGATCCCCTGGGTCGGCTTCCCGCTGGCGCAGATGCTGAAGCGTTTCAAGCCGACCTCCCGCGCCAAATACGTCGCCTTCGAGACGCTCTACCGTCCCAGTCAGATGCCGGGTCAGCGCGAGCCGATCCTGCAGTGGCCGTATCGCGAGGGGCTGCGGATCGACGAGGCGATGAATCCGCTCGCCTTCATGGTCGTGGGTCTGTACGGGCGCGTGCTGCCCAATCAGAGCGGCGCGCCGCTGCGGCTGATCGTGCCGTGGAAATACGGCTTCAAGAGCATCAAGGCCATCGTGCGCATCGTTTTCACCGAAACACAGCCTGAGACCACCTGGAGTCAAGCGGCCTCCGGAGAGTACGGGTTCTACGCCAACGTCAACCCCGACGTGCCACATCCGCGCTGGAGTCAGGCTACCGAGCGACGCATCGGCAACCCATTCTTCCACGAGCGCCAGGCGACACTTTTGTTCAATGGTTACGCCAACGAAGTCGCCTCTCTCTACAAGGGCATGAGCCTGCACCGGTATTTTTGAGAACCCAGGAGCCGCCAGCCCATGATGGACACTACACGGAAGCCCTTCCTCGGCCTCGGCGTTGAGCGCCGCTATCGCTTGATCTACAAGCCCGTCGTCCTCCTCGCGGGGTTGCTACCGCTCGCGTGGATGACATGTGCTCTCTTCGGCTGGCTGGGTTTCAGCGCCGGGGTCGATCCCGTCAAGTTCCTCGAGCTCGAGAACGGCAAGACCGCCCTGAACCTCATACTCCTGACGCTGATCATCACTCCGGTGCGCCAGCTCGCCGGTCTTCCGCATCTGGTCAGGTTGCGGCGCATGGCCGGGCTCCTGGCATTCTTCTATGCGGTGTTGCACTTCACCGTCTACGTCGTGCTCGACCTCGACCTGAACTGGCGGATGGTCGGCGCCGACATCATCAAGCGCCCCTACATCACCGTGGGCTTTGCCGCGCTGCTGCTGCTCGTGCCGCTGGCGGTGACCTCGACCAATCGCATGATGCGGTATCTGGGAAGGCGCTGGAGCCGCCTGCACCGGCTGATTTATCTCATCGCCGCGCTCGGTGTCTGGCACTTCTACTGGCAGGAGAAGATCGATGTGCGCGAGCCGCTGATTTATGCGCTCATCCTGGCCATTCTGCTGGGCTACCGGGTGGCGCGCAGCGCCTGGCTGCGCCGGCTCCTCGCGTCGTTGCGCTCTGACCCGTGCGACGGATCGCCTCGCCGCGCGTAGGACGTGCGGTATCATCCAATCAGCTCGCATGAATACCGAACTGCTGTTCCGAGACGACGCCTATCTCAAGAGCGCCACGGCGCGCGTCCTCGAGCTGCACGCGCGCGGAATCGAGCTCGACCGCACGATCTTCTACCCCCTTGGCGGCGGCCAGCCCGGCGACAGCGGTGTGCTCGTACGGGAGAGCGGTGAGCGGATCGTGATCGCCGATACCCGCAAGGGCGAGGCGCCCGGCAGTGTCCTGCACATACCCGCTCCGGGAATGCCGCGTCCGGAGCCCGGCGAGCAGCTCTCCCAGGAGATCGACTGGGAGCGCCGCTACTCGCTCATGCGCCTGCACACGGCGCTGCACCTGCTCTCCTGTGTCGTCGTCGCTCCGGTGACGGGCGGCAACATTGCTCCCGACCGCGCGCGCCTCGACTTCGACATCGACATGGGCCTGCTCGATGCCGAGCGCATCGCGCGCGAAACCAATGCGCTGATTGCCTCGGCTGTCGCGACCGAGACCGTCTGGATCACTGATGAGGAGCTCGATGCCCAACCGGATCTCGTGAAGACGATGAGCGTGCAACCGCCGCGCGGGGTGGGGCGCGTGCGCCTCCTCAAGATACCGGGCATCGATCTGCAGCCGTGCGGCGGTACCCACGTGCGCAACGTTGCCGAGATCGGCAGCATTCGTGTCACGCGCATCCGCAGCGAAGGCAAACGCAACAGACGCGTGGAGATCGTCTTGGCGTCCAGCGGTCCGCCCGAGGGGGCGGCCGCGCTACGCTGAACGCGCGCTGAACCGCGCTTGCGGTCGGCGCTTCCGTGTGATATTCGAAGGTCATGAATCTGAATGGCAGGGCGCGGCCGAGCCGGCGAGTGACCCCCCCGCGAGCCGCCGCGTGGGCCGTCGCGGCATCGTTCCTCGCGGTCTCATGGGCGCATGCCGAGCCGGCCGCAGGAGCACGCCTCGAGCGCCTCGTCGATGCGATTCATTCGCAGGCGCCCAACATCGCCATCAAGGCCATCGTGACTGCGATCGACGCCTATACCCAGGTCAGGCGGCAGCATCTCACCGACAAGCCGCTGGTGACGATCATCGACTACTCTTTGCCCTCCAATGAGAGGCGCCTGGCCGTCGCAGATGTACAGACGGGCAAGGTGCTTTTCTACACGTACGTGGCGCATGGCAAAGGCAGCGGAGTCACGTACGCGACCCATTTTTCCAACGACCCCGGAACCGACGCGAGCAGCCTCGGGGTTTTTCTGACCGGGGACACCTACTACGGCAAGCACGGCTATTCGCTTCGGCTGCGGGGTCTGGATCCCCAATTCAACGGCGCGGCCTATAGTCGTGACATCGTCGTTCACAGCGCCTGGTACGTCAGCAGGACTTTCGCCGCGGATCACGGGCGCATGGGACGAAGTTGGGGCTGCTTCGCGCTCAGCCGCAGCGTGGAAGGGGCCATCGTGAAGCGGATTCAGGGCAGCACCGTGCTCGTCGGGTACTATCCGGATCCCAAGTGGCTGCATTCCTCGCCGTTCCTCAACGCTTCGGGCTGACGCCACAGACCACAGCGCACTCAGCTGCCAGGATCAAGGCGGCGATGGCGGCGCGGCTGCCCCGCAGATCGCAGCGGCCTCCGGGAGCGCTCGGTCAGGCCATGCGGTTGGCGTTAGCCACGGCGGATGCGAGCTCGTCCCGCTTGCGCTCCCGCAAGGCCTCGATGATCCCCTGGATGTCGCGAGCGTCGCGATTCTGGCTGAGTTTCCGCTTGCCGGCGAGGCGCGTCACCTCGATCTCGATCCCAACGATATTACTCAACATCTCATCGATGTATTCTCGAGGTGCGTCCGCCAGCTTCCAGGGACGCGGCTCGGCGGCTTCATAAACGTGCGTCAAGCGGGCGACCAGGCCGCCGACGAATCTCACGTCGTCGATCAGGCGTATGCGCCCATGCGCGTGAACCACCTCGTAATTCCAAGTGGGTACGCTGCGGTGCGTCTCGTGCTTGCTGGGATACCAGCTGGGAGAGACATAACCGTGCGCTCCTCGAAAGACGACCAACACCTGCGTGCCGTCGGACACCTCTTTCCGGAGCGGATTGGCACGGGCGATGTGCGCCTGCAGAGTGCCGTACGCGCCTCTCTCCGGGACCAGCTCGAAGGGAAGATGATTCGCATCGAGTCCCGAGGCGGCATGGGTGACCAGCATTCCGAGCGGGTGCTCGCGAACGATGCGGTGCAGGTCCTCGACGCGCGTTTCGGCGAAGTGATCGGGCAGGTACATTGCCTCATGCCTCCCGCCGGTGAGGCGCCGTAAGGTCGAGCACGGGCCCGACCGGCACGATGCCGGTCGGATTGATCTGGCGGTGGCTGCCGTAATAATGGGTCTTGTATTCGTCGATGGCGATGGTCTCGGCGATGCCGGTCATCTGGTGGAGCTCGCGCGTGTAGCCCCACAGAGCCGGATATTCGTAGACATGCCGCAGGTTGCATTTGAAGTGGCCGTAGTACACGGCATCGAAGCGGACCAGGGTCGGAAAGAGCCTCCAGTCGGCTTCAGTCAGCATATCGCCCAGCAGATAGCGCCGTTTCGTCACCATCGATGCACCTCCGTCCCGATCGGCGGCGCAGCGCTGGCTCGAGCTGCGAGCCGCGAGCGCCGCGGTTACTATTGGGCATTCCCGTGGAGGAGGCAAGCCATGTCCCTGTCCCTGTATTCCGCCACCATTCCCTCGTACCGCCAGATTCTGGGCGCCGTATCGGGACTCATGAGTAAAGCTCAGGCGTTCTGCGTCGAGAAGGGGATCGAAGCCCCGGAGCTCATCCAGGCCCGGCTTGCGCCGGACATGCTGCCGTTCGCGTACCAGGTGAAATCGACGGCGGTGCATTCTCTCGGGGCCATCGAAGGCGTTCGCAGGGGTGTCTTCTCTCCGGACATGACGCCTCCGCCCACGACATTCGCGGCGCTCGAGGCCAGGATCAGCGAGACTCTCGCCGCTCTCGAGGCGATCCAGCCGGCGGAGATCGAGTCCTTCGTCGGCCGCGACATGCGCTTCGAGGCGGGCAATCGCCGGCTGGAGTTCACCGCCGAGGAGTTCCTCCTCTCCTTTTCCCTGCCCAACTTCTACTTCCATGCGGCGTCACCCCGACCTGATAGCCCATCGAC
>JABBNZ010000158.1 GCA_019352035.1 Pseudomonadota bacterium
CGGTGCTGGGCGTGGGGATGGGCATGGAAGGCGGAATCGCCGGCGAGCAGTTGCTGGTGCCGGATGATCGCGTTGAAGCGGCGCTGAAGGTTCTCGAGGATCTTCAAGCGCGGGGGTAAGGTTCAGTCGGTACCCTCCACTCGCATGCCGGGCGAGCTCTTTGCCGGGCGCCTCTGCCTGATGTCGCGGTAAAGGTCGGCGCATGAGATGACGCCCGTCGAAGAATACACGGACCGATTGGCCGCCAGAGAGGCGGATGTCCGGCTGTTGGAGGCGGCCCGGCAGCGCATGGGTTCCGTGCGCCTGCTGCTCGCCGCGATCGTGGTGGGACTGGCTTGGGCGTCGTATGGTGAAGGTTGGCTGTCCGCGCTCTGGATGCTTGCGCCTGTTGCGGTCTTCATCGGCGCGGTCACTTACCATGGCATTCTGCGCCGCCGTCACTCGCGTGCCATCCGTGCGGTGCAGTTCTATCGGCAAGGACTCGGCCGCCTGCAGGATCGCTGGGCCGGGACGGGCAATCGCGGGGAGCGATTCGCCGATATCCATCACGTCTATGCCGCGGATCTGGACGTATTCGGGGAGGGGAGTCTGTTCGAGCTGCTCTGCGCCGTACGGACTCGAATGGGTGAAGAGACGCTGGCGCGGTGGCTTCTGGCGCCTGCGCAGGTCGGGGAGATCCGGCGCCGGCAGGGTGGCGTGCGGGAGCTGCGCGAGCGCCTGGACCTCAGGGAGCGCATCGGGATGCTCGGCAGTGAGCGTGGACCTGCTCTCCAACCCGAGGGCTTGCTCGCCTGGGCCGAGGCTCCGGCGATGCTCCTGGAAGCACGGCTTCGAGTGGCCGCATCCCTGTTGCCGGCGGTGCTCGCCGCAGCGTTGGTCACTGGAGCACTGACCGGAATCTGGTCGCCGGTACTGCTCGTTCTGATCATCGAAGCGCTGACATTGTACCGGCTGAGAGAGCGTCTCGAGGAGGTTCTCTTTCCCCCGGAGAGTGCCTTCGACTTCGAGGGTCTCAAGATCCTCGAGGGATTGCTGCTGGAGATCGAGCGGGAAAAGTTCGATTCGCCGCCCCTGCGCGCGTTGGCCGAAGCGCCCCGGCCGGGCAACGGCAGCGCCTCGGCGAGGATCGGTCAGCTCGCCACCCTGGTGAGGCTCTCGGAGCAGCGGCTGAACCCGATAGTGCGCGCGGTACAGGTTCCGGTGCTCTACCTGCTGCAGGTCGCGCTGGCCGTCGAGCGCTGGCGCCGCGCGTACGGCATGTCCGTCCGCGGGTGGGTGGAGGCGGCCGGCCGATTCGAGGCGCTGTCCTCGCTCGCCCAGTACAGCTTCGAGCATCCGAACGACATCTTCCCGGATTTTCTCGAGGGTCGTGCGCAGCTGCGAGCTCAGGGCATTGGTCATCCTCTGATCCCCCGATCGCAATGTGTCCGCAACGATGTCACGCTCTCGGATCGGCCGCGATTCTGGCTGATCAGCGGCTCGAACATGTCAGGCAAGAGCACCTTGTTGCGGGCGGTCGGCCTCAATGTGGTTCTCGCGATGGCCGGGGGCCCGGTGAGGGCGGAGGCTTTCGAGCTCACGCCGCTGCAAGTCGGCGCCAGTATCCGCATCAACGACTCGCTGCGCGAAGGCAGCTCGCGGTTTTACGCCGAGATCATCCGACTGCGACAGCTGAAGGATCTTTGCGGGCGGGACCCGCCGCTCCTTTTCCTCATCGACGAGATGCTGCAGGGCACGAATTCCAACGATCGGCGCATCGGCGCCGAGGGAATTCTGGGCGCTCTCGTCGAGGAAGGCGCAATCGGTCTGGCGACGACCCACGATCTGGCGCTGACGGAGCTTCGTGGATTGGGTGAAGGCGTCTTGCAGAACATGCATTTCGAGGATCACCTCGAGAATGGCAGGATGCACTTCGACTACAGACTGCGCACGGGCGTCGTGACGAAGAGCAACGGGCTCGAGCTGATGCGCGCCATTGGACTGCGCGTCTAACCGCCCAGCGCTGACCTTCAGTCGTCGCAGGTCGGGCAGCTCGATGCCCGATATTCCGGCGTGTGTGCCTGAGCACGTTGAACGGCGTGCAGCTTCGGCAGCAGCACCGAGATCGTGAGCAGAGCCTCTTTGCGCAGCCGCCGTTGCGCGAGGGGAAGGACGGCCGTCGTCCAAGGCTGTTGGATCTCGTCAGCGAGGACGGCCGCGAGAGTTTCGAGCTGGACAATGGATCGATCGATGAGGGCAGGGGATTCGTTGGACATGATCGCGGGAGGTGCTTTTTCGTCTGGGGCTGTGAATTTATCCAGTCAAACGCCCGGTGGCAAGCACCCCGATCCGCCTCATCCGTCTATACAGGTGTCAGGCCTTGTGGCCCCTGTATGCCCCATAGCTGATGCGAGACCGAGAGCTCGGTTTCGGCACATATCTTGATCGTAGGCTATTCACGGCGAACGCTTCGGGAGCGTTCCCGGGCGCGGACTAAACAGGAGTGTTGCGCTTGCGAAAGGCAACCTTTGCACGCGAACAGCGTGGGTCATAAAATCATCGCCAGCGTCGGACATGATATGAAGCTGGCCGCCAGCGGACCGCTCCAGCCGCAGGCCCCGGTCGGCAGTCCCCATGTTGCGCCGGCTATGCCGTCCGCCGCTCCCTCGACGATGCCGGACTCGCCGGCGTTTCCGCCAAAGACGGAGGATCCAGGGCCGCATCTCGTGATGCCCTTTACGGGCGGTCTCCCGGTCTTGGCCATGCCGTTGGGAGGCGATCTCTTCCAGCCGCTGACCGGCGGTCCGCCAATTCCGGGCACCTCCATATCGCCCTGAGGGCGCGGCGCCTCCCGCGCGCCGACATTACGACTGCCGCGCCAATTGGGCTTTCTGCCGTTCGGCCATTCCCCGCCGCCGGGCGCGGCCGGCATAGCTGAAAGTCCACACGATCACGAGGAGGGTCGCCGTGTTGAGCACGAGCGGCGAGACCACGAGCACGGTCGCCGGCGAGACCGTGTAGATGAGCAGGACGCGAAACGCGAACTCGGCGACCAAGAGCAGCCCCCAGACGAGCGTGACCAGCCGATGAGCGCGCCGCGCCTGCGGGTACCGCCAAGTGGCGTCGAACTCGGCGCGTCGCACCGGGTCGTTGCCCGTGGCGAAGACGCGGCCGAAGAAGAACATCAGCGGCCTCCGGGAGGGCAACAGAAGCGAGCACAGACATGCCACGCCGAAGGCGAATGTGAAGAGAGATTCCCGCAGCAGGAGCAGCTTGTAGCTTCCGCCGGCGGCCACCCCGGCGATGCTCGCGCAAATCCCGAGAAGCACCACGACGCTCACCGGGTCGAGCTCACGGCGCCGCACGAGGTCATAAATGCTTTTCAGCGTCGGATAGACGGTGGAAAGCAGCAGTGCCGTGTATTCCGAGGGCGAGACGTACCGTTTCGAAAGCCGGTAGCAGATCATCGGAATGGCGATGTTGAGTCCGATGTCCAAGACCATCGGCAGGATGGGCGGCCTTCCTGAGCGGGGACTCGAACCGGCCTGCTGCGGGAGCGGGTTGTGAGCGGAGGCGGACGCGGGCTCGGGAGTTTCATGCGGGGTCACGGGCATTTTTCCTATGCTCTTACCGGGACGACACGGCGTTGTGGCAGGATCGCGCGCGCTCGGCCACAGGCCTTCATTCGCAAGGGCAAATGATGCGGCGCGCGAGCAGCGTGGAGGTATCGGCCTGCGCGCTGTACTTGAACCGGGCGCCATCGCGGCGGCAGGCCGCCTGCGCGCACTCGAGCAGCGCGATCCTGCATCAGGATCAGCGGCTCCTCGGCGCTGCAGCTCACGCGCGTGCCGTCGATGGGGCGCTTGGAGGGCATCACGGTCATGAGCCACTCCAGACGGCAGGTTTGCTCTCCGGTGGGCACACAGAGCAGGACGAGGATCGAGCGTGAGCCGTCGCCGAACTCCAGTGTGAGCCGATCGAGCGCCCAGCCGCGACGACGGAGCCGCGACATACCACCCGGTGCGGATGAGGGGAAAGCGTTTGCCGATGCCATGCGGGACCCTTCTCGAGACCTGCTCAGAGGCTATGTCCAGGGACCGTGCGCGAGCAGTTACGCGCGTCAGGAATTGCAGGTGACAATCGTCACCCGGTGGACCGGGCCGGCCATCCGGCGCGCGCATGCGGCGGCCGGCGCCTCAGAGGCCGAGATCGGTCAGGCCGGGGTGATCATCGGGTCGCCGGCCGAGCGGCCAGCGGTGCTTCCGATCGGCTTCGGCGATCGGCAGGTCGTTGATGCTGGCGTGGCGCCGGCGCATGAGGCCGCGCTCGTCGAATTCCCAGTTCTCGTTGCCGTAGGAGCGGAACCAGGAACCGCTTCCGCCGCGCGCGCCTTCCGGGCCGCTGTCTCGGCAGTGAATGGGGGCAAGGGCGGACGGCTCGACATTTAAAGCCTCCGGAGAAGGGCGGTGAGCGCGCTTTGCGCCGGCAAACGGTAGAGCCGTCGCCGTGCTTCGTCAAGGATCGTGCGTGTCGCGCTCCAGGCGCGGCGCCCACCCGCCCGGGCGGCGCTTGAGGACGAGCTGATACCAGCCGAGCGATGCGAGAAGCAGAGCGCCCAGAAGGATCAGGCTCGGCCGGCCCGCGTCAGGATCCTTCCAATCGGCTGCCGCGAAGGCGAGCGACAGCGCAATCCCGAGCAGAGGCATCAGAGGATAAAAGGGCGAGCGCCAGAAGCCCGGTCCGCCCGTAAGGCCGCGCAGACGCCCGACGAGGACGGCGATGCTGACGAGTGCGAGTGCATAGACGATCAGCCCCGACATGAAAACCAACAGGACATGGGCGGTGATCATGCAACAGAGCGCGGACCCCGCCGCCACCACGACCGTGGCGACACGAGGCGTGCCGGAATCAGGATCGACCCTGCTCAGCGCCGCATTGATGCTCGAGGGGAAAACCCCGTCGCGTGCAAAGCTGAAGAGCAGCCGGGAGGCGAACAGCAGCTGGGCGATCATGGCGTTGAAGACGGCCAGGGCCACCACGGCGCTGAGCGCCTTGCCCGCCGCGGAGCCCGCGAGCGAGGTCACGAAGGCGCTGAGCGGCGCCGCGCCGTGGAAGATCCCGGGATGGCCGCTCGCGCTCCAGGCGACCGTGATGACCGGCAGCGCGATCGCGACGGCGCCCGTGAGGCAGGCGATGAGGATGACGCGCCCCATGTTGCGATGGGGGTCGATCAGCTCCTCGCCGAAGGCGATCGCCTGATTGCCTCCCGCAGTGGCGAAGGCGGCGTTCACTGCGCCGAGCGCCATCGCACTCGTCGCCACCGGTATCCACTGCCCGTGTGCGTTGGGGATTCGCGGATGCGTGAGCACCGCGATGAAGTTGCCGGCCGGGTGCCAGAGGCCCGCCACCGCCAGGGCGGCGACCGCCAGCAGCGAGATGGCGAGGAACACGCCGGTGAGGATGGCGCTGGCCCGCACCGCGAGCAGTGCCGCGCCCGCGCCCAGGAGCAATGCGGCGTAGGTCACCGCCACTGTCGGGATGGGCATGACCTCTGCCAGGTAGATCGAGACCAACTTGGCGAGAAAGGCGTTGATCGGCAGGATCACGAGCGCCCAGAGCGCGAGGCTGGCAAAGCCCGCGGCGGGACCCAGTATGGAGCCGACGCCGACGTAGTCCCCGCCCGCATACGGATAGGCCGAGCCGAGCTCTGCATAGACCATCGCCCAGATCGCCGCTGCGCCGATCGCGATGAGGAACAGCGCCGCCGCGCCGGTGCCCGTCTGCTGCAGGACGTCGGATCCCGGGCCATACACCGAGAACACCGGCGAGAGGCAAGAGCGAGGGTGAGCAGTACGGGCGCGAGCAGCGGCGCCGACGGGTCGGCCGCAACGATTCGCTCC
>JABBNZ010000159.1 GCA_019352035.1 Pseudomonadota bacterium
ATCACCCACGTGATCCGGGGCGACGACCATCTCAACAACACGCCGCGGCAGATGAACATGCTGCTTGCGCTCGGCGCCACGCCGCCGGTGTACGCCCATGTGCCGATGATCCTGGGGCCAGACGGTGCGAAGCTGTCGAAGCGGCACGGGGCCGTGAGCGTGCTGCAGTACGAGGAGGAGGGCTTTTTGCCGGATGCGCTCCTCAATTATCTGGTGCGCCTCGGCTGGTCGCACGGGGATCAGGAGGTGTTCACGCGCGAGGAGATGATCGCCGTGTTCGACATCCACGATGTCAACAAGGCGGCTTCGGCATTCAACCCCGAGAAGCTCCTCTGGCTGAATCAGCAGCACATGATGCGCTCGCCGCCCGCGGCGCTGGTGCCGCACCTGCGCTCGCAGCTGCGCCGGCTGGGACTCGATTGCGAGGATCAGGGTCTGCTCGAGGGGGTGATCCTCTCCCAGCGTGAGCGCGCGAAGACGATGAAGGAGATGGCGCAGAACAGCCGGTTCTTCTTCACCGATACCGTGGAGCCAGACCCCAAGGCCGCCGCCAAGCACTTCGCGGGCGCAGGTCTCGAGATGCTGGCCAAGGTCCGCGAGCGGCTGGGGGCTCTCAAGGAGTGGAATGCCGCGTCCATCCACGGCGCGCTCAATGACCTCGCCACGGCGCTCGGCGCAGGGCTCGGCAAGGTGGCCCAGCCGGTGCGAGTGGCCGTCACCGGCACGGCGGTCTCCCCGCCGATCGATGCCACGCTCGAGCTGCTCGGCCGAGAGCGCTCGCTCGCGCGGCTCGATGCCGCGATCGCCCGCACGCCGCCGGCCTGAAGCCCGCTGGGACGAGCCTCAGGGAATGGATTTGCTGCCCGAGTTCGACAGGGCGCTCTCCAGTCCGCTCGTCGTATAGGCGCTGACCGCGAAATACCAGGTGCCGCTCGGGAGGCTGCTCACCACGTAGCTGGTCGCGCCGGCGTTGGCGACGTCGATGACGGTTGAGAGCGCGCCAGGCGAGTTGCCGTAGTGGATGTGATATCCGGCGAGGTCCGTCAGGGCGGAGCCGTTGGTGTTCGTGGTGGGCGCCGTCCAGGCGAGCGTCGCCGTTGCGGAAGCCGCGGGCTGACTCACGTCGATCGAGAACGGAGTGAGCGATGCGCTGGTGTGGCCATCGCTCACCGAGATCACGATGTTGGAATACGTGCCGGCATCGGCCGTGGCCGGAGTGCCGGAGAGGCTGCCGCTTGCGATGCTGAAGGCCGCCCATGCGGGCTTGTTCTGGATGCTGAAGGAGATGGTGTCCCCGTCCGTGTCGCCCGCCTTCGGCGTGAAGGTGTAGGGCGTCCCGACGGTGTCCGCGGTGGCCGGAGCGCCGGAGATGGTCGGCGCGGCGTTTGCCGGGCCGGACACCGTAATGCTGAACGGAGCGAGCGAGGCCCTCGCCGCGCCGTCGCTCACGCTGATCACGATGCGGGGGAAGGTGCCGACGTTCGCGGCCGTGGGAGTGCCCGCCAGCTGGCCCGTGGAGCCGTTGAAGCTCGCCCACGCCGGCTTGCCCGAGATCGAGTACGTGAGCGTGAAGCGGCGCGGCGCGCTCGCGGACGGCGTGAAGCTGTAAGCCTGTCCGACGGTGTCGGTGGTCGGCGGAGTGCCGGAGATGACCGGCCGCACCCACCATCTGGTGCGCGCGTGCGCGGCGCCGCCCGCGAGAAGCGTCATGAGCGCGCAGGCGCCGAGGACGAGCTGGCAGATGGACGCCGGACGCTTCAGGTTGGAATATCGCATACGCTCGAGCCTCCCGGACAAACATGCTGAGACACTGTCAAGGGCGGCGAAGCGCAACGGATGTCCGTGTCCCTCTCCCGCGAATGTTCGATGACGGCCGACTCGCTCCCTGAGATAGCCGGCAACTCCGCTGTCTCATCGTGCCCGCGGGCGGCCCAATGAGACCGGTAGCTTTGCGTCCCCGCCTCGCGGCGGGTTTGCCCTCGAGGTCAAGTTAGAGTGTCAGGAGGCCTCGGCGCAAATGTCTCGGGAGGCAGACGTGCGCAGTTGGAGACGCGGTGTGGATGTTTGGCGACGGCGCGAGGCCGGCGATCCCGCGCCGCCTTGCAGGTCGCGATGCGCGCCTCGCGCTCGGCCGGGCGCTTCGGGGGACGAGCGCTTGGGCTGCCGGGTGGTCGGGCGGCGGGTTGGGCGCCGATGCCGGTTCCCGCTCTCTCGCGGGTGGCCCGCGCCAAGCCTCGGCGTGGCGGCGAAATGGGAGCCAGGTCCCGCGGATGGGGCCTGCCGCCCGGTCCGTCTTGACAGGCAGACGCGGCTTCCGTACCTTCGCCGGCCTCCCCATGGGGCCATAGCTCAGCTGGGAGAGCGCTTGCATGGCATGCAAGAGGTCGGCGGTTCGATCCCGCCTGGCTCCACCATCTTTTTGCACAAGGACTTAGCTCGCGTCCGCGGCGAGTTCTTGGCGGGGTACCCCTGGGGGTACCGGCAGCACCTTTCTCGGCTGCTTTCGGCGCGGCCAAGCTCCGACTCCCAAGCGGAGCTGGTGCATGATTGCGCCCGATCAGAGCGGCGCGTATGCGGCGATGAGCGCAGCCGAAAGCCGTACACGGCGGCGGCGGCCTGGCTGCAGCGGGAATCCGCCTACCTGCGCAAGGTCGCGCGGTTGCTCGACACTGCGGGCGGCAGGCTGACCTCGGTGCTCGGTCGCTGCAGAGAGTCCGAGGCAGCACCGTAAGGCCGTACAGGCGGTGCAGCCGCTGGTGGCTGCCGGGTCACGGACTATCTTGGCGGGGCGAGCGCCCCCAGAATCCGCTCGATGTCCCGCTTCGACAAGGTGCGCGAGCGACGGACAACATCCACTACGCGAGCCTGCATTGTCGTTGAAAGATGTCCTACTACGATCCCTCGGTTGGCGCCGAACTCAGTCTCTAGCTGGTCCCGGTCGTAGTAATGACTCTCCGCGCAATCCAGCCACGAGTCGTAATTCAAGCAAGAATGGCTTGTCGCATCGATCTCAATTTGGCTGGCCATCAAGTCGGGCTGACTTTGCTTGTAGTCGGTCAGCTCTGAATTGATGAGTAGCAGCAGGGCACGCGGCTCAAGGCACGCAAGCACGCAGTATTTGTGCTTCGGATTTCGGAGGCTCTGAACGTACAGGCGCAGGATGTCTCCTGCCAGAAGCCCCATGCGAGAGCGGCCTCTACTCGCCGGGGTGCGGATCAGCCAAGTGCTGAATCAGCGGTACTCGAACCTGATCATCAGCGAGGGCGGCAATCGCCTCAATGGCGATCTCGGCGCAATGATGCGTAGCGTTGTACGCCGCATCATGCGTGATTTCTTTGAGCTTGCCGAATGGCAGTCGGCCGAATTCCTCAATTGCCCTTTCCAGGCACTCGAGGTCACTGGAGCTGAATACATCAGCTTCGGCATCACGCAGGGGCATTACGGTATTGCCCTCTACCCGCATGGCGTGCCGTGCAGGTTCGTACCGGCGTCCATCGTCGCCGCGCACCCACTTGAGAATGTCGTAGGCGCCTTGTGGGACCGGCCCGTGGGGTAATGCATGATGCGCGTCCCCGAAGATGAACCGGCCATAGCGGTGAAGATGGTGCTTATCCGCCAGGTAGAGCACCTTGAGGGTCGCGTATAGGTCGTGATCGCGTACGCGCCGAGCGACGTACAGCAGCGCCTCGGTCGCTTTCTCCGGATCGAACTGGAATGGCCCCATCATCGGCCTATATATGCACGAGTGCGCATGGCGTGCGCATTTGAAGGCATTCTACCCTCTACGGGCGACCCGGGGGGAGCAAAATTAGCCCGGAATGCCGCCCAGGTCACGGTGCAGAGGGTCTTTGCCCATGGGCCGCTAACCAAAAGGCGCCGCCCTCAGGTAGGCGGCGCTCTCGGGCAACGATCCGGCTGCGGTTACTGCGTTTGCGATTCTCCCTCCTGCGCCGGCGCGCAGCGGTGAGCGTACTTGTCGGTGTTTGCAATGCACCCTTGGCACGCGATCGAGACGTAGTCCGAGAGCACAGCATAGAAGCCTTCCAGGGCCCCGGGGCCGGCCGCTTGCGCCAAGGCTGCATATTCGGCGACTACGTTGCGGAACGGGCGCCCTTGCCATGCTGCGCTCGGCAGTGGCCGGTCCGTCCTCGTCTGAGTCCGGGCTGTCGACGCCCTCCAGTTCGACGAGCATGTCGCGCGCCAGCGTGGCGCCGGTGGGATTGATTGCGGCATGGCCGGGCCAGATATCCTGCAGGTCCGATGGGGCGCTGGTATCGGTACTCATGATTTCAACTCCTCTGTGGCCGGCTGGACGGCCCGAGCGGCGATCCCTTCGCCAGCGTCCAGGCGCTCCGAATGCAATTCGCATTTTTCGGGGCGCAGATGGAGAAGTATCTGCACCCATGGAATGATCCCGAGCTTCGGCGCGCGACTGAGCGGCCCAGGCGTAGACTATCCCCACGACACCAAGAAGGTCGGTTCGGGAGGGTCTATGAGACGATCAATCCTGATGATCCTTGCAGCGGCTAGCGTGGGGCTACTGGCTTCTTCCCCAGCGTTCAGTCTCGATTATTACCTTTCCCAGGATCTTGGCGTTCACGGCCTGCATCACCTTTGTGAGTACTCGAATGGGAGGGTGTACTCGTTCAACGCGACGGATCTGTGCCCGCTCCAAGTCAGCGACGATGCGCCGCCACCTTCAATGTCCATGGGTCGGATGGGCTTCTATGCGGGGGAATATCAGGACGGCATGACCAAGGTCTGCGTCTACAACGTGATGGGCACGAAGGAGGCGATACGCATTAGTTCTGTTGGGCTATGCCCACAAACATACAATTTCCAGTAGGCGCCGCAGATGCCGCTGCTCTATCGAATCCTGATGCGCCTAGCCGCACTCGCGGCCGTCATTGGTGGTGGTGGCGGCATCTTGATCACCATCTCAAATACGCAGGCGCTCGGACCGAGCTGGCCCCTGTTTATCGTGATCGCGTTGATACCGGCCGCAATTCTCTATGCGCCGCGGCGATCGAGCTGACCGAGCATGAGCTGGCGCTCTTGCTCGACGGGGTGGACTTCACGCGCATCCGACGTTTGCCGCCGTTTGTGTTGTACGCGCCGGCCCCGTGATCAAACAAATAGTCGCGTCGCGCACTTTCACTCGTCAGTGTGTTTGATAGAATGTCGACGTGGATCGCACCTCCACCTATCCGACAGACATCGCGACGCTGCACCTGATGCTGCGTGAGCAGCAGCAGCTGATCGAGTCCTTGAAGGCGAGCCTGCATCGGCTCCTGAAGTGGCGGTTTGGGCCGAAGAGAGAGAGTATCGACGTCGATCAGTTCGGCCTCTTTACCGACGGCAGCCTCGTGATCGAGGTGCCGGCACCGCCTGATCGCAATGCTGCTCACCCGCTTCAAAACCTGGCTCGATAACACCGTGCACTCGGTGCTGCCGAAGGACAGCCTGGGAGAAGCAGTGCACTATTCCTTGAAGCACTGGAGCGCCTTGACGAAGTTCACCGAGGCCGGGCATCTGGACGCATCGAACAACTATGCCGAGCGCTGCATGAGAGCGGTCGCGGTAGGACGAACCGATCAGCCGGTCACCGTCCGATGCAAGCGAATGGGTCGGCGAGTCGGCCGGCTCGATGACAAGGATATCTCGCGACTGAACGTCGCTTTGGCATTCGTGATGGGTCTCGCTGACTAGCCACCTACCCACTGCAACGAGCCCGGGCGGCAACGCCCGGCGCCCTGTACGATCTGGCTTCGGGTAAGTATCGCGCGATCCGACAACGCACTGACAGGGGATGGGCATGCATCGTCGCTACGGGCTCTAG
>JABBNZ010000160.1 GCA_019352035.1 Pseudomonadota bacterium
GTTTTAACATATCGGCCCACCCCGTGCCATGCTGCGCATGTCACATTATTGGATTGGCGCAAAGTCGGCTGCGCCGCTTTGCGCGGCCAGCCGTGTGACGGGATTCACGTCCGCGGCCCAGGGGCGGCCTGGGCCACTCACTGATTTGCTTTCGCACGTCGCCAGTAGCCGGGGGCGCTGGCATTATGTCGTTCATGCCGAAATCCGTCCGTCTCGGGGTCGTCATGGACCCCATCGCCGCCATCCAGTACGCCAAGGACTCGACGCTCGCCATGCTGCTGGCGGCCCAGGCGCGCGGCTGGACACTCTTCTACATGGAGCAGCGCGACCTTTCCCTGCGCGACGGCATCGCGCGCGCGCGGCTGCGCCCGCTCACGGTCAAGGCCGATCCGGCCCGCTGGTTCGAGCTCGGCGAGCCGCGGGTCGAGCCGCTGGGGGATCTCGACTGCATCCTCATGCGCAAGGATCCGCCCTTCGACACCGAGTACATCTATACCACCTACGTCCTGGAGAGGGCCGAGGAGCAAGGCGCCCTCGTCGTCAACCGGCCCCAGGGCCTGCGTGACATCAACGAGAAGGTCTACACCGCGTGGTTCCCGCAATGCTGCGCACCGACGCTCATCACCCGAGACATGGCGGACATGGAGGCCTTCCTGCGCGAGCACGGCAAGATCGTCTGCAAGCCGCTCCACGGCATGGGGGGCCGGTCGATCTTCGTGCTGGAGCAGCACGACAAGAACATGAACGTGGTGTTCGAGACGCTCACCGAGTACGGCCAGCGCTTCGCCATCGTGCAGCGGTATCTGCCGCAGATCGCGGTATCGGGCGACTCGCGGGTGCTGCTCATCGACGGGGAGCCCGTGCCCTATGCCCTGGCGCGGATTCCGCAGCCGCACGACAACCGCGGCAATCTCGCGGCCGGAGCGCGCGGCGTGGGCCGCCCGCTCGAGGAGCGGGACCGCTGGCTCGCGGGCCAGATCGGACCGGCCCTCGAGGCCAAGGGAATGATGTTCGTCGGGCTCGACGTGATCGGCGGCTTCGTGACTGAAATCAACGTGACCAGCCCGACCGGCATCCGTGAGCTCGAGAAGCAATTTCACATCGACATCGCCGGTCAGCTCATGAGCGCGATCGAGCGCCGGCTCGCGGCAGCAGGGTAGCTCCGGGTGGCCAGGCGCGCTCTGATGCTCAGGGAAGGCAGGGCCCCTGTCTGGGACCGCCTGCTCGCGATGCTCTTCTTCACCGCGCTGCTGCATGGGGTCCTCATCCTGGGGCTCACGTTCAAATCGCCGATCGCCGGCCGGGACAGTGCGCCGGGCCTGCAGGTGCTGCTGGTTTCCAATGAGATGCCCACGGCGAAGCGCAATGACCATGCGACCTACCTCGCGCAGCGCACGCAGCTCGGCTCGGGCAATACCCGCCGGGACGTCACACCCCACAATCCCGCTCAGGCTCCGGAGCTTCCTCAGCAGCAGGGCACCCTTCGAGGCAGCGCCCTTTCCCCTGGCGGCCGTGCGGCGGGATCGCATGAGCGGCACGTGCTCACCACGAGCGGCTGGAGCACGGTCGTTCACTACATGACCTATGCGGGCAGCGGCGGCGCCGCCGCGCGGCAGCCGCTGCTCCTCGAGCGCCCCGTGTCCGCCCAGAATGGTCCCGCCGATGATGCCGGCCCGGTGCGGGTCAGCGGGCCCAAGCGCGAGGAGCTCTGGACCACACCCGATACGCGCGCCTCCATAGTCGCGCCCTACCTGGTCGCCTGGCGCGCCAAGGTGGAGCGCATCGGGACCCTGAACTTTCCCGCGGCCGCGCGCAATGCCGGCAAGCACGCAAGCCCGGTCATCGAAGTGGCCATCGACTCGCATGGGCGGCTCCTCAAGGCGGCCATCCAGCGCTCGAGCGGCGATCCGGAGCTCGATCAGGCGGCACTCACCATCCTCAGGCTGGCCAGCCCCTTCGATCCCTTCCCGCCGCAGCTCGCGCGCCGCTACAGCGTGCTGCACTTCGTCTACGAATGGCAGTTCGTCCACGGCCGGGTAGGCACCGGGACGGTGACCGCCGCTCCTTGAGCGGTGTTCCTTGAGCCCGCGGGGATCCGTCCCCATACTGGCGGTTCATGAGCGATCAGACCAGCGAAAGCGCGGCGGCGGGTGGGGAATCGCTCCTCGATGCGGCGGCGGGGTCCAGCCTGACGAACCATCTGCTGATCGCCATGCCTTCCCTCGTCGATCCGAACTTCGCCCACACCGTGGCGCTCATCTGCGAGCACACCGACCGCGGCGCGCTCGGCATCGTTCTCAACAAGCCGCTGCCGATGCGCCTCTCCGACGTGCTCTCTCAGATGAAGCTCGAGCCCTCGACGGAAGATATCGCGGCCAAGCCGGTCCTGCGCGGCGGCCCGGTGCACACCGATCGCGGCTTCGTCCTCCATCGCCCGGGCGGTCAATGGGACCACACGCACAAGGTCTCCGAGACCATCCAGGTCACGACCTCGCGCGACGTGCTGGCCGCGATCGCCAGAGGGGAAGGTCCGGGCGATGCCTTCATCGCGCTCGGCTATGCGGGATGGGAATCCGGCCAGCTGGAGCGGGAGATCCGCGAGAACGCCTGGACCTCCATTCCGGTCGATCCGCGCGTGGTGTTCGAGCTGCCCTACGAGGACCGCTGGATCGGCGCCTGGCGGCTGCTCGGCATCGATGTCGACCGGCTGAGCCTGGTCGCCGGGCATGCCTGACGCGGCGCAGGCGCCGTCCGGCGCCTCATCGGCCGCCAAGCCGGTCGAGACCCTCCTCGCCTTCGACTTCGGGCTCAGACGTATCGGCATCGCGGCGGGAGACACGCTGACCGCCACTGCCGCGCCCCGGCCCGCCGCATTCATGACCCGCACCGGTCCCGACTGGCTGGCCATCGGGCGCGAGATCGATTCGCTCAAGCCGCGCCGTCTGGTAGTCGGCGCGCCGTATAATGCCGATGGCACCCCGGGAGCGCTCGCTCCGGCTGCCCGCCGGTTCGCCAACGAGCTCGAGCGCCGTTACAAGCTTCCCGTCAGCATGGTCGATGAGCGCTGGTCCTCGCTGGAAGCGGGCGCGGCGCTCAAGGCGCGCCGCGCCGGCGGCGGGCGGCGGCGGATCCGGCGCGAAGAGGTCGACAGCACGGCCGCGGCGGTCATCCTCGAGCGCTGGCTCGCGGGTGAGAGCGGAGAAAATTTGACATGACAGACGTTTCCATGCGCTGCGCGAAACTCCCACGGGCTTCGCTCAAAGCAGTGAAGCCAGTACGAATAGCGGCGGCTCGAAGCGCGCTGGGGCAAGAAACGTGATTTCACAGGTGCGGCCCGACGGGACCCTGCGGCACCTCATCACCCTCGAAGGCCTGTCGCGCGAAATGATCGAGCGGCTGCTCGAGCGCTCCCAGAGCTTCGTCAGACCCCTCGGCGCACGGGCGCCGGCCACCCAGTCCCTCGCCGGCCGCACGGTCGCCAATCTCTTCACCGAGCCTTCCACCCGGACTCGCGTCTCCTTCGAGCTCGCCGCGAAGCGCCTGGGCGCCGATGTCGTCAATCTCGAGGTCCAGCTCTCCTCACGCGTCAAGGGCGAGAGCATGCTCGACACGGTGTATACGCTTCAGGCGCTGCACGTCGATGCTATGGTGATCCGCGACGCGGAAGCCGGGGTCCCTGCCGCTGTAGCCTCTCACGTGGCTCCACACGTCAGCGTGCTCTCGGCCGGGGAAGCCCACGTATCCCATCCAACACAAGGCCTGCTCGATGCGCTGACGGTCCGCCAGCATAAGAAGCGGCTCGATTCCGTGAGCATCGCCATCGTCGGCGACATCCGGCACTCGCGCGTCGCACGCTCCGATTACCACGTGTTCCGGGCTCTCGGCTGCCAGGACCTGCGGATCGTCGCGCCGGCCGCTCTGATGCCGCCTCCGGAGGAATTCGCCGGTTGCTCCCGCCATACGTCGCTCAAGACAGGTCTCAAGGACGCTGACGTCGTGATGATGCTTCGCATCCAGAAGGAGCGCATGGGTCAGGCCGATCTTCCCGATGCGGACCGCTACTTCGCCAAGTATGGCCTCACCGTGGAGCGGCTCGAGGACGCCCGGCCGGATGCCATCGTGATGCATCCGCAGCCCATGAATCGAGGCATCGAGATCTCCTCCGACGTGGCTGACGGCCCCCGGTCCGTCATCCGCGACCAGGTCCGCAACGGCGTGGCAGTGCGCATGGCAGTACTCGAGGAAGTGCTGACTAGCGGGACGGACGCGTCATCATGAGCCGCGAGAGTCGCGGCACGCTGCATCTCGAGGACGCGCGCGTCATCAAGCAGACCGCGTACGACGGCGAGCAGTTCGTGCTGCGTCTCGCAGCGGCCGCCTGCGCCACGCACGCGCAACCGGGCGCGTTCGTGCACCTGACCTGCGACCCTTCCATCCCGATGCGCCGGCCGCTCTCGATCATGCGCGCCGATCCAGCTCAGGGTTGGATCGAAGTGCTCTACAAGGTTCTCGGCCCCGGCCTGCATGCCCTGGCAGCCCGCAAGCCGGGCGATACCGTCAGCCTCATCGGCCCCATCGGCAAGCCCTTCGTCGTCCATCCCGAGCGCCCCCGCCCCGTCCTCATCGGCGGCGGCGTCGGCATTCCCCCCATGGTCTTCCTGGCCGACCGCTTGCGAAGCGAAGCCGCCGGACGCTACAAGCCCCTCGTCCTCATGGGCTCCGAGATCCCCTTCCCGTTCCGCACCCGCCCCTCCGCCATTCTCATCGCCGGCATTCCCGTCGGCACCATCGCCTGCATGCCGCTGCTCGAGGAATGGGGAATCGCCAGCCGCCTCGCCAGCCGCGCCGGCTTCCCCGGCTGCTACGAAGGCTTCGTCACCGAGCTCGCCGACGACTGGCTGAGCTCTCTCGGCCCCTCCGAGCTCGCCGAAGTCGAGCTCTTCGCCTGCGGCCCCACCCCCATGCTGGCCGCCTGCGCCGCCGTAGCCCGCCGCCACAACGTCCCCTGTCAGGCCTCTCTCGAGGAATTCATGGCCTGCGCCGTAGGCGGCTGCGCCGGCTGCACCGTCCTGGTTCGCACCCCTGAAGGCGACGCCATGAAACGCGTCTGCGTAGACGGCCCCGTATTCGACGCACTCACAGTATTCTGACTTGCGCACCGACTAGGGGATGGCATTACTACCCCGCAGGGATAGTTTCCTGGGAAACGGACCGGCAGTTCCCCCGGTAAACAGATGCATCGCACCCACCCTCTCGTAAGTCAGGGTGATGCGCTCTTCATTTGCCCGCGACGCTCCAGTCGGCCGAACACCCATGGCGCTACGAGGCAATACACGAAGACGGGAGCCGACAGCAGGGGTCTATCGAACGGGCTGGCGGTCCGAGCCAGAGCGGGCAACAGAATTATCTCCATGCGCACGAGTGCATAGAAGCCCAAGGTCAGCCCGACCGACGCGCGCACGGTTCGCCAGCCGGCGCCGCTCGACACCGGTTCCCGGCCGACGAATAGAGAGCGCCGGCCGCGGCAATCCAAGCCAGCTCGGGCGCGAACACGCGGATGGGCACATGCGCGAGGATCAGCCAAGACCAGATCAGGCGCTTGCCCAGCTGGTGCAAGCCCCAATAGGAAAGTTCGCCGATCACCATTCCCACGCTTATGAATAGCAGCAGCGCAGCGGACGCCGTGACCGTGAAGAGCGCCGTGAGACCGAGGAAGCGCAGCGCCCGAAGCATCATCTCAGGCAGCTCGCTACCCAAAATTGATCTTCGCTTCCAGATTGGCCCGTGAATCCGCGTGGGCCAATGCCTCCGAGATCTCCACCCGCCCA